>NZ_AJQF01000057.1:0-29306 GCF_000261705.1 Bradyrhizobium genomosp. III
AAGGATCGCGTTGATGACGCGATGCATGCGACCCGGGCTGCGGTCGAGGAAGGCATCGTGCCGGGCGGCGGCGTCGCCTTGCTGCGTGCCTCCGAGCATCTCAAGGGGCTGCGCACAAAGAACGATGACCAGAAGACCGGCGTCGAGATCGTGCGCAAGGCGCTGTCCGCGCCGGCCCGCCAGATCGCGATCAACGCCGGTGAAGACGGCTCGGTCATCGTCGGCAAGATCCTGGAAAAGGAGCAGTACTCCTACGGCTTCGACTCGCAGACTGGTGAGTACGGCAACCTGGTCGCCAAGGGCATCATCGACCCGACCAAGGTGGTTCGCGTGGCGATCCAGAACGCGGCCTCGGTCGCGGCTCTGTTGATCACCACTGAAGCCATGGTGGCCGAGGTACCGAAGAGGAACGCCGGCGGCGGCGTGCCCGCGGGTGGCGGCGGCATGGGAGGCATGGGCGGTATGGATTTCTAAGTGCAGCGTTCAAAGAAAAAGAAAGGTCCGGCAGCGATGCCGGCCTTTCTGCATTTTCTTGCGCCTGGTCGCGGTTGCCCTGCTCAATTTGCCAGAGGCCGCAATACTGACACGTCAGTACGGCTTTCAGCCTGAGCTCGTACCAGCCCTCCGAGAACTTGGAATTGCCGAGCTTGCGATGGGAATAGCCGATCAGATTGCCCACGTTCGGGTGATCGTCGTGGCCAAACGCCTTTAGCTCTGCGTCCGGCACCGAGTTGAATTGCCAATCTCAAGGTCAAGTCTCCTAACTTGAATTGGCCAGGAGTCAAATTAGCTCTGGACGAGGATTGTCGTCCCACTTGGAGGACCAAGGTGTGGGTAAAGATCAATCAATGTCGTTTTGGACGCCTCAAAAACTGGACGAAAAAGCTAAAGAAGACGCTGAGAAGGACAACTACAGTCCACCACATTCATGGTGGCCCGGCCGATACAGCATTGGTACCGAAGCCCGCGACAGGTACGATCGAGCTTTCAACCTTCATCACAGCGACAAGGACGAGTACTAGGCCGCCCCAGTTGGCGGCCTCTTTCATTTCATAACGTCTGGCGGAGGCGGCAACCCCGAGCCTTTCGAATATTCAGTCCAGTCCTGGTCAGGACACTCAATATTTCAAATGGACGGAACGATTGACCTTGGGAGTTCTTGGTCCTCAGCAATCGGTGACTTATCTCCGAAAGCAAAGCCGGCCGACCGGTCGACATTTTGCCCAATGCCCGGCGGAAGGTTTCAAGCGGCCTCAGATGCCACCCGCACTGAGGCCGTTTCCTAGGACCCGCGGAACCGGAAATTAGGGCGCCCCCTTGAACAAAGCGGGCGAAAATGTTGGGCACCGCCGCGCTCAACTGCAAAGAGCCGGGAATCTCACAAAGGCCGTGTAGCTCCGGCGCATCGCGTGACAGATACTCGCCACATAGGGCGCCAGCCGCAGGCGCTGACTGCAGCGAACCGACCGGATTAGATGCATCCAGGCCATCCAACGAGTGTCCGCACGCGCTGTGTGAGCAATTTGGTACAGACGCCGATCGCTCGACGTGCCTAGCCTCCTTAACGGGTGAAGCTCAACATACCTCTGACTCAAGGTGAAAATCATGGAAATCTCCAGGGAGACAAAAGCTGCCGTGCGGCCGGCACTGTGGGGAGCTGTGGCCGGAGCGATTGCTCTGGCAATCGTGGGGTTCGGCTGGGGCGGCTGGGTGACGGGTGGGTCCGCCGAGACCATCGCGAAGAATAGTGCTGCTACGGCTGTCGTCGCAGCTCTCACACCCATCTGCGTTGAGAAGTTTCGACAAGCCGCTGATGCGTCGGCGAACCTGGTCGAAATGAAGAAGGCGACCTATGCATGGGATCAGAGCAAGTTCGTCGAAAAAGGCGGTTGGGCCACGATGCCGGGAAGCACTGAGCCAAACTCGGCGGTTGCAAAGGCTTGTGCCGAATCGCTTGGTAGCAACAAAGCTGTGGAGCTGCGTGGATAGTCAGGCAAGTCGCGCGGCGGAAATCTGCGCAGTGACGCGCCCGCCTCTAGCAAAATCGATTTCGAAATTTGGCAAAGGTCAGAACGTGTTCGCGCAGGGAGATGTCGCGGACGCGGTATTCTATATTCAAGAGGGAAAGATCAAGCTAACGGTCGTTTCGGACCAAGGTAAGGAAGCGTCGTCGGGATTCTGGAGCCGGGACAATTCTTTGGCGAGGGCTGCCTCAATGGTCATCCATTGCGTATTGCCACTACCACGGCAACGGAGGCCTGTGTCATCACGAGAATATCGAAGACGGCGATGATTGCAGCGCTCGAAGGCAAGCCGAAGTTCTCTCAATTGTTCATGGCTTATTTGCTCGCGCGCAATAGCCGGATTGAAGAAGACCTGATCGACCAACTCTTCAATTCGAGCGAGAAACGCTTGGCGCGCCTGTTGCTTCTGCTGGCCAATTTCGGCAAGGAAGCCAGCTCTCAGCCCATTGGCGTCAACATCAGCCAGGAAACGCTGGCCGAGATGATCGGTGCGACCCGATCACGGGTTAGCTTCTTCATGAACAAGTTCCGCAAGCTCGGCTTCATCAGCTACAATGGAAAGATCGAGGTTCATAGCGCGCTTCTGAACGCGGTTCTGCGCGACAAATCCGAGATAGACCGGAAGGACTGATCCCGCGCGGCCAAACCAAGCGCCGGGCCAAACGCGTGACATCAGCCCACTTGATATCACGACCGAGTCCTGTTCGGCAGTGCTTTTTTTTCGCGGCAAGCTCGCGGTGCAGATCTCAAGTCAGCCTGTGAAATGCCGGCAAAACCTCTCGCACGAGCTCACTTAGATCTAAGGCCTCGCCACTTTCCGCAATGTCCGAGAACAGAACCTCGATAAAAGGATGTTGCCGGTTGAACGCGGCGAGTCCTCCAACTTTTCCGCGTTTAGTCACGTCGGCAGTTCGTCGCGAACTGAGCCTCCCTCGTTCTCCCACCGCGACAGAGCGGCGGCGCCCGATCTCGCATTGCTAGGCGTATCCTTTGCTGAAGGCAGCTCGTTGCGACCGACTTCATTCTTGTGCCCGTGCGCCGTCAACAAGACGAAGCCGGCACGCCAGCTCTTGAATTTGTGGCTTTCCTCAGCGCTGGTCGAACCCTTGACGAGTTCGCCGGACGCGGTTGTTCTTGCGCGATGCTGCTGAGATTTGAACATATGCAGAGCCCTTTCGTTGGAAGTCTCCGCGCGCTCCGGCCAATCTCGACGGCTGACCAGGGTAGACTTGGATATATGGGGATCGAAGGGCCGAACAACGAGCCTCAGGCATAAATAAGATTGCCAAAGCAGTGCGCGGACAGGCTTTGCCCTGCGTCCAACCGACCCGCCTGGGTGCTGACAGACAGAACCACGGCAATCGCGGCTCGGCGCTGGTTCCGTTCTGTCGATCCATGGGATTCGCTGCGGGATGGTAAGACAGGCTGTCCGTCTGAGATCCTGTCGCCGAGGAGGCTGCCGCTCTTCCGCGCGTTGAGCGAGAGAGCAGGAGACGATGGGACGGTGCTCGCCTGCCCGATCGAACTCGAGCAGGCATCTCGTCAATGATTCGACAAGCCCGAGAATGGGATAGCAATTCGAGCAAAAGAGGCGCACCGTTCATGCAAGCTTGATTGACGTCGGCGGTACGCGGGCGGCGATCGAAGCAGTGTCGTCCGCAGCGCTGACCGGCACCTGCGCGCCGCCGCTCTGCGGCTCTTCGAGATGGTAACGATCAGTTCGATCGATCCATCTGATGCTCAGGAAGCGACGCGATGGCGTCCAGAGAATGATGCACGTGTCGACCTTGAGGGGGATGTGGCCGCGCCGAGCGCCTACACGCGGCGGATGACGGTGGAGATCGAAAGCGCGGCGTTCTACTGGCGCCTGCCAGCCACATCGCCCTGTCCAGCATCTCCGATGAGCTAGCGATGCAGATCGCGCTCAGCCTCGCTGGCATTCTGGTGATTGTCGCGGCTGCATTGGTGCTGATCTCGATCGAGATCAAGCCGAGGCGGCGACCATGGCGGCAGGAAGAACTGGCCCGTGGCAAGTGATATTTCATATGGAAGGATCGATCAAAGTCGACCCGGTGAGGCAATGGGCAAATTCAAGATAAGCGTCGCACGCATCGAGATGATTTCGCCGAACGAACGAGCCGAGGACATCCGTTTGACGTTTCAATTCGAAAGCGATCAGACCAGTTTTGCCTTGCCAATCTTCCTGAACTCTCGCGACTTCGACGACACCGAAATCGTCAAGGTCGCTCGAAGCAAGTTATATGACGTCTTCTGGCAGCTCTGCGGTCAGTGCGAGGATTGGCAGTTGTCGGACGCCGAGCGTCGCGAACTTGCAAAGATCAACGTGCGGCCTGCCCGACAAGGTCGACGAGTCCGCGAATCAAAGAGCTAGCCGCCGGTTTGCCCACTCCGTCTGTTTGGGATGTCGGTAATTGTAGCATCTGCAGCCACTGCTCTCCTGCTCGCCGTCGTCCCGACAAAGGGAGAATCTGCTGCCTCAGGTTTTTCGGGACTGATCCTCCCTGTGAAGGTTGCTTCCTTATTTGGAAACGTCCGCCAAGTTATTGGAATTGCTAGAGGCGTTTTGGCCATTTTTTCCAAACGCGCCTTGAAACCGTTAGATAATCAAACTGAGTTTGATTCCGCCATTCGGAGGTTCGATCCCTCCCGCCCCAGCCAGAAGCTCCGCTTCCCTGAAATTGGCGAAGCCGGCCTTGTACAGATCCTTTGGCAGGTCTCGATTACGGCGTTGCGGCGGCCCAGGGCCGCCGCAGCCGCATCGGGACGCCGCCGCCGGGCGGCGGGTCGTCGTCGTCATCGAGCTTGCGCAGCGCGGTGAGGATGTCCGCAAGCCGGATCGGCCGATCCATGCCGGGAATCTCGCGCAGCGCGGGATGGGATTCGACGGCGTACATGTCCGAAGCCCACGATGACAATATGATCCGCTTCTCCGCTGTCGAGAGCTTGCCATCGTCGAGGACGGCGCTCGGCGAAGCATAATGCGCAGCGGGATGGAACAGCGCGCCGACACCGCCGGTGGTCGCATTGGCATTGGTCATCACTTGTCTCCCTCTACACTCCTTTCGAAGGGATGGTCCGATCGGCGGATGGCGATCCGGTCGCCATCCGCCATGGTGGTCGCTGTCGAACGCGTTCGACCGGCCTAAGCCGCTTTCTTCTGCTCGATCTGCGGTGACGCAGCACCCGCGATCTGGATCCGGCGCGGCTTCATGGCCTCCGGAATCTCGCGCAGGAGATCGATGACCAGGAGACCGTCCTGGAAAACGGCCTGCTTGACCTGGACGTAGTCGGCGAGATTGAACACGCGGCGGAACGGACGCGCGGCGATACCCTGATAGAGATATTCGCGCGTGGCGCTGTCCGGCTTCCGGCCCTCGATGGTGAGCGCGTTCTGTTCGGCGGTCACGCTGATGTCGTTGACGCCAAAGCCCGCCACGGCCAGCGTGATCCGGTATTGGTCTTCGCCGGAGCGCTCGATGTTGTAGGGGGATAATTGTCCTCGCCCGCCTGGCGCAGCGTGCTGTCGACGAGGTCGGCCAGATGATCGAAGCCGATGGTGGAGCGCCACAGCGGCGCGAAGTCAAAGGTGGTCCTCATACCAAGTCCTTCAAAGAGCAAGATGGATACGAAGGAGCGCCGTTAAGGAATCGGAAACGGATCCGAAGGCCCCGACCCGGCGCCCGCGCCGGACCCATCGGGCATCCGGCACACCGCTCTCGCGGCGAAAAACGACTTAGAGTGCCACAAGTCCCTTGCAAGAGGGACGCGCAAAATTTTTTTCGGGGACCCCGGCGGCGTCAAGGAAGCGGCGAAAGAGGATCTTGACAGCAAAACAAGCCTGAATATTTTTTGCGCCGGAAGATGCTTCTTCCGACACCGCTAATTCGAAAAGGACCGTGAAAGACCGTCAGGAGTGACGACGATGCTCGATCAGGATTTCGCCCGCATCCGCGCGCACCGCAACAACCTCTCTCGTTATCGACGTTTGCTCAAGACTGAGCTGTCGGACATTGAGCGCCAGTTTATCGAACGACGCCTCGCCGAGGAGCAGACCGCGCTCGAGGCTCTCGCCGCCGATGCCTTCCCGGCCGCATTCACCGTTCCAAACGCGCCATCGGCGATTGCCACGACCGGAGTGGAACGATGAGTGACGTCCGCAACCTCCTCATCAGCGGCAGCGAGAAGGTGATCGGGCACTATCGCGTGTTGCTGGCCGGTGCCAGAAGCGAGAGCGAACGCGAGCTCTATCGCGCCCGGATCGAGCGCGAGCAGCGCCTGCTTGACGCTCTGCGGGGCGGCCTGCCGGATCGATCGGCGGCGTGAACAGGCGCGCATGTGTCATTCCGGAAATTTTTCATTCCGGAAATTTGCTGGCGAGCACGCGGCCTTCCTGCACCAGCATGGCCACGAACGCCGTGATCTTCGGCGGCCGGAACCGGGCCGCGGGATACACGGCATGGATCCCGCCGGCCGGCAAGCTCCAGGATGGCAGGACATGGACCAGCCGGCGGGACTTGAAATGCTCCGCGACCAGGTAGTCGGGCAGCACGCAGAGTCCGCCGCCGGCGAGGGCTGCGCCCAGCACCGCAGGCGTCGTGTTGATCGAGATCGACTGCCGCATGCGGATCGTGCGGCTGTCGATATCGCGTCTGGTGAAGCGCCAGACCAGCGGCTCGTCGAGCGCGCCGTTGGCAATGAACGGCAGAGCCGCAAGCTCGTCGGGCGTCTTGCTCCGGAACGCCGCGGCCACGTCCGGTGCGGCCACCAGCAATTGCCGAAACGATCCGATCCGCCTGGCCTGCTGACTTGAATCGTTCAGCCAGCCGACCCGGATCGACAGGTCGATCTGGTTGGCGAGGAGGTCCGTTCGCGTGTCCGACAGGATCAGCTCGACACTGCAAGCGGGATATTTTCGCGCAAACTTCGCCGCCAGCGGCGCGATCATCGTTGCGCCATAGTCGTTCGGCGCGGCGACCCGCAGCATGCCCATCGGCTCGGCATTGGTCTGCGCGAGCTCGTCGACGGCATCTTCCGCCGTGCGCAGGATCATGACGCAACGGGCATGCAGCAACCGGCCGGCTTCGGTCGGCTCGACCCTCCTGGTGGTCCGCAGCAGCAAAGCCGTTTTCAATTCTGCTTCGAGCCGCGCCACCTGCTGGCTGACGACGGTCTTGGTGATGCCGAGGCGCTCGGCAGCGCGTGTGAACGAGCCGGCATCGACCACGGCTGCGAAATAAGCGAGGCGGTTGAGGTTGATCGCTTCCATGCGGTCGTCGCCATTGTTAGCTAATAACAAACAATATGTACAATTATCTGATATTTATCAAATAATGATCGGCCGCTAGGTTTCTCTGCATCGAACATTGGCGGCCCGAAATCATGCAAATCACCTATCTCTTCGACCCTCTCTGCGGCTGGTGCTACGGCGCCTCGCCGGTGCTGGAGCAGCTTGCCGCGCACGGCGATGCCACCCTGGTGCTGGCACCGACCGGCCTGTTTGCGGGCCCTGCGGCGCGGACCATGGACCAGCATTTTGCCGCCTATGCCTGGCAGAACGACCAGCGCATCGCACGCTTGACCGGCCAGCCGTTCAGTGAGGCCTATCGCACCGGCATTCTCGGCAATACCGGCAGCCTGTTCGACTCGGCGGCAGCGACCCTTGGCGTCGTCGCCGTGGGCCTGGGTGGTCCGGCCCATGAGCTCGAGGCGCTCAAGCTCTTGCAGCGCGCCCGCTACGTCGATGGCCGCGACAATTCCAGCCTTCAAGTCGTCGCCGACGTGCTCGAGGGCGCGCAACTGGCCGATGCGGCACGCCGCGTGCGGGCGCCTGACGATGCATTGATCGCGGCTTACCAGGCGCGGATCGCGGCCGCGCGCGCCGACATGACGCGATTTGGGGCCGGTGGCGTGCCGGCTCTGGTGGTCGGCGAGGGCGCCGGGCGGAGGCTGCTCGACGGCAGCATGCTGTTCGGGCGGTTCGATCTGCTGGCCGCACAACTTCGTGCCGCCTGATCACCCAAACCGATTTTCCCTGCAGAGTTCAATGGAGAGAGCCATGTTGTCGAGGAGACAGATCATGAGGACCAGCCTTGCCGCGGGTGCCGCCGCATTGTTCGCGGCCGCCGACGTCGGCCGTGCCGCGGAGGCCAAGCTGAGCTGGAAACATTTTCCCGCAGGCCCCAATGGATTTTTTCGTGCGCCCGTCCTGCTTTCCGGTCCGACCGAGGCGGTGCTGATCGACGGCGGCTTCTCCTATCCGGACGGACGCGCGCTCGTCGAGGCGATCAAGGCGAGTGGCAAGAAGCTCACCACCATCTATATCAGCCAATCCGATCCCGACTATTATTTCAGCCTGAAGCCGGTGCGCGAGGCTTTCCCGAATGCCAAGGTGCTGGCGGCGTCCGCGACGCTCGCGGCCATCAAGGCGAATGTGGAGAAGAAACTCGCCGTCTGGGGACCGCAGCTCAAGGAGAACGGTCCGCAGACGCTCGCCGATGTCGTTCTGCCGGAAGCGTCCGATGGGGCTTCTCTTGCGATTGACGGCGAGGCGATCGAAATCGTCAACGCCGAAGGTCTCGCCAACCGCCGCTATCTCTTCGTTCCGTCCTTGAATGCCGTGTTCGGCGGCGTGATGCTCTTCTCCGGCGTGCATGTCTGGACCGCCGATACGCCGACCAAGGAGCAGCGCGCAGCCTGGGTCGCCAACCTCGACAAGATCGCGGCCCGCAAGCCGTCCCTGGTCGTGCCGGGTCACATGGCGGCGGGCGTCGCCGTCGATCTTTCCGCTGTCGAGCACACCAGGACGTATCTGCTCGCGTTCGACGAAGAGTTGGCGAAGGCGGCTGACAGCGCTGCGCTGAAGGCTGCCATGGAAGCCCGCTTCCCGAATCTCGGCATGGGCGTCGCGCTCGATATCGGCTCCAAGGTTGCCAAGGGCGAGATGAAGTGGGGTTGAGCGGGAGAAGCTACGCCAGCGCGGCCGACAATTTGCGCATCACCCGGTCGAGCACCGCCACTTCTTCGGCGGTCAGCTCCCCAAGCAGCTTCGTCTCCCGCGCCAGCGCGTAAGGCACGATCTTGCGATAAAGCGCGCGACCGGCTGGGGTCAGCGAGACTATCAGCTCGCGCCGGTCGTCGGGATGGTGCTTGCGGCCGGCGATGCCGCGCGCCTCCAGGCCCTGCACGGCGCGGCTGACCTGCATCTTGTCGAGCGTCGTCAGCGGGCCGATCTCCTTGGTCGCAATCTCCGGGCGCATGCCGAGGATGGCGAGCACGCGCCATTCCTGCCGTGTCAACGCAAAGCGCTCGGAATAGACCTCGGCAACCGCCAGAGACACCTGCTCGGCGAGGCGTGCCAGCCGGTACGGAAAATATCGCTGCAGGTCCAGCTCGACGCCATCCTGCGCCGCTGCGACTTTGGCCGCTTCCCCGCGTGCCACGCTCGAACGTCCCATCACGCGATTCCCGTCCGCCGATCCACCCGAAAAATTCCTCGAAGTGGATTGATCCAGATCAAATTCAGGAAATAGTAACACCTGATACTAATTTCGCAACCGCAAGTCCAGGGAGCGAAACGCCATGAAAATCGAGAAGATCCATCACGTCGCCTATCGCTGCGTCGACGCCAAGGCCACTGTCGAGTTCTACAAGACCGTCATGAACATGGATCTTCTCGGCGCCATTGCCGAGGATCGGGTGCCTTCGACCAAGGCGCCCGATCCCTACATGCACATCTTTCTCGATGCCGGGAACGGCAACATCCTCGCTTTCTTCGAGCTGCCGAATTCGCCGCCGATGGGCCGCGATCCCAACACGCCGGAGTGGACCCAGCACATCGCCTTCCAGGTCAAGGACCTCGCCGAGCTGGAAGAGGCCAAGGCGCGCGCGGAGGCCGCCGGCCTCGACGTCGTCGGCGTCACCGACCACACCATCTTCAAGTCGATCTATTTCCGTGACCCGAGCGGCCATCGCCTGGAAATCGCGGCCTGGACCGCGATGCCCGAGCAGATCGACCGCATGAAGTCGGTCGCGCACGAGATGGTCGAGGAATGGTCGCGCACCAAGCGCCCGCCGCGCCACACCGCCTGGATGCACGAGAAGGAATTCGCGGACGCGCATTGATCCCCGGCACGCGCATCAGGAAGCGAACATGGCGAGCTACATCTATCCGAAGTTCGGTTACCGGCGCTCTCAGGAGCAGGCCGAGGGGATCGTGAAGCGGCATCCGATCGTGGTGATCGGCGCGGGTCCCATCGGCCTGACCGCGGCGCTCGACTGCGCCGCGCGCGGCCAGCCGGTCGTGGTGCTCGACGACAACGACACCGTCTCGATCGGCTCGCGCGCGGTCTGCTACGCCAAGCGTCCGCTCGAGATCTGGGACCGCCTCGACTGCGCGGCGCCCATGGTCGACCGCGGGGTGAGCTGGAATGTCGGGAGGGTCTTCTTCCAGGACCAGCTGTCCTACGAGTTCGATCTGTTGCCCGAGGCCGACCACCAATGGCCGGCCATGATCAATCTGCAGCAATATCATCTGGAGGAGATCCTCGTCGCCAAATGCAGGGCCAATCCGCTGATCGAGCTGCGCTGGAAGCACCGGCTGATCAGTCTGAAGCAGGCCGCCGACCATGCGACGCTGGCGGTGGAAACGCCCGACGGCATCTTCACCATGGAGGCGCAATGGGTCATCGCCTGCGACGGGGCCAATTCCGACGTGCGCAAGATGGTCGGCGCCGAGTTCACGGGACAGTTCTTCCAGGACCGCTTCCTGATCGCCGACGTCGCCATGAAGGCGGATTTCCCGACTGAGCGCTGGTTCTGGTTCGATCCGCCGTTCCACCGCGGCCACTCCGTGCTGCTGCACCGGCAGGCGGACAAGATCTGGCGCATCGACTTCCAGCTCGGCTGGGACGCCGATCCCGATGAGGAAAAGGGGCCGGAGCGGGTGATCCCGCGCATCCGCGCCATGCTCGGCGAGGAGACCGAGTTCGCGCTCGAATGGGTCTCGATCTATCAGTTCGCCTGCCGGCGCATCGACAATTTCCGCCAGGGCCGGGTGCTGTTCGCCGGCGACGCCGCGCATCAGGTCTCGCCGTTCGGCGCGCGCGGCGCCAACACCGGCGTCCAGGACATCGACAATCTCGCCTGGAAGCTCGCGATGGTGCTGCGCGGCGAAGCCTCGGAAGCGCTGCTCGACAGCTATCACGAAGAGCGCGCCTATGCCGCCGACGACAACATCCTGAACTCGACGCGCGCCACCGACTTCATCACGCCGAAGACGAGAGTGAGCCGCTATTTCCGTGACGCGGTGCTGGAGCTCGCCCGCCATCACGGCTTTGCGCGCCCGCTGGTCAACAGCGGCCGGCTCTCGACGCCGACGCCCTATGCGACGTCGGCGCTCAATACGCCTGACGACAACGCGATGATGGGCGGCGTGCGGCCCGGCACCAATGCGGCCGATGCGCCGATCACGGTGGATGGCAAGCCCGCCTGGTTCCTCCATTGTCTCGGCGATGGCTTCACGGTCGTGGCCTTTGGCAAGGAGACCGACAAGACCGAGATCGCGGTGGGGCCGCTCAAAGCGAAGCTCATTGTCGTCGGCCGCGACATCGCCGATCCCTCCGGCCTGCTTGCCGCGCGCTACGGCGCTTCGCCCGGAACCACCTACCTGTTTCGCCCCGATCAATACGTCGCCGCACGCTGGACCGGATTCGACGAGGCAAGCATCGCGGATGCGATGTTGCGGGCCTCCGGGCACGACACCGCCGGACGGAAGGAGCTGGCAGCATGACGCTCAATTTGTCACCCAACATCGCCGATCCCGACGACTTCTACGCCGAACTGATCAACAGTCAGCGCGACCTCGACGAGGAGCAGGCGCTGCGGATGAACGCACGGCTGATCCTGCTGCTCGCCAATCACATCGGCGACCGCAAGGTCCTGACGGAGGCGATTGGCTGCGCCCGCAGGGGCGGCAGCTAGGCCGCGGGAACTCCGCCTCGGGATCGGGAGATCGCAGAAAGCAGCCGGCAGAACCGGCGGCAGGTTCCGTTTGGGCGATCTCGCCGGCTGAATGCGGCACCGAGGTCAGTCGCGCCGAAAAGCCATCTGGGCAGAAGCCGCTTTCTTGACTTGGCTCAAGGTAAAATCGGTGAAGTTCGACACTTTCTTAGGCCCCACACCAAGGCCGGAGGAAGCACCATGCTAGGTCGAACCATTGCTGCAGCGTTGCTGTTCGTCACCTTGGGCCAGCCGGCGTTGGCTCAATCGCCGGCGGACCATCAGGGCCATCATCCCGGACAGGAGCAGACGCCGGCGTCGCCGCAATCGAGCTCTCCTGCCAGCCCGTCCGCCGAGCGGCAGAGTCCGATGCGCGGTGGAGATATGATGGGAATGATGGGGCGCGGAATGATGGGACAAGGAATGAAGGGGCATGGCTCGGGCAGTGACGCCATGGAGCCGCCGGTCGTCTTCCGCATCATCTTCGCACTGATGGATGCCGATGGTGACGGGACCCTCTCGTTGCCCGAGTTTCAAGTCGCTCACGAACGGATCTTCAAGGCAATGGATCGCGACAAGGACGGGAAGCTCACTTTCGAAGAGATGATGACGTTCATGCACAGGAGCAAGAGCTCCGTCCCGCAGCAATAGCGAGCGGATACCGGAGGGCGGGTGCGCCAAGCCATGTCGTTTGATCGGGTCTTGCGATGGGCTTTGGTTGCAATCGCAATCGCAGGGTTGACCGCGGGTATTCTCGCGCGAGCCGCGGGCCGACCTGATCTGGCCGATCTCGCCTGGGCGCTCGGCACGGCGCCCGTGATTGCAGGATTGGCGGCCTCGATCGTCCAGGACCTGCTGAGAGGCCGCGTCGGAGTGGACGCGATCGCGCTGCTGTCGATGAGTGCGGCGTTGGCGCTCGGACAGCCGCTCGCAGGCGCCGTGGTCGCGCTGATGTATTCCGGCGGCAATGTCCTGGAGGAGATCGCGATCGCACGGGCGGAGCATGATCTGAGATCCCTGGTTGATCGGGCGCCGCGGCAGGTCCATCGCAAGTCCGGCGAGCGGATCGAGGACGTTCCGATCGAGGACGTCGCGGTCGGCGACGAGCTTCTGGTTAAAGCCGGCGAGATCGTGCCGGTCGATGGTGTCGTTGCGTCGGCCTTCGCTGCGATCGACGAGTCCGCGGTGACTGGCGAGCCGATTCCGGTAGAGAAGACCCGCGGAAGCGCCGTTCTTTCCGGCTCTCTGAATGCGGGCGAGACCTTCCAATTGACCGTGACCGCGGCGGCCAGCGAGAGTACCTATGCGGGCATCGTGCGCATGGTGACTGTGGCGC
Source organism: Bradyrhizobium genomosp. III (assembly GCF_000261705.1). Taxonomy (NCBI): domain Bacteria; kingdom Pseudomonadati; phylum Pseudomonadota; class Alphaproteobacteria; order Hyphomicrobiales; family Nitrobacteraceae; genus Bradyrhizobium; species Bradyrhizobium genomosp. III. The sequence goes on from NZ_AJQF01000057.1 coordinate 13,378, forward strand.
AAACAGCGAGAGCTCCCTTTGTGCGGTTGGCCGACCGGTATGCGCTGATCTTCCTGCCGGTGACACTCGTCATGTCCTTCGTGGCATGGCACATCTCCGGCGACGTAACCCGCAGCCTTGCCGTGTTGGTGGCGGCGACGCCGTGTCCCTTGATTCTGGCCGCACCTGTCGCCTTCATCGCCGGGGTGGCGCAAGCGGCCCGCCGCGGCATCCTGATCAAGGGCGGGAAGGCGCTGGAGGCGTTGGCCCATGCGCACACCGTGCTCTTCGACAAGACCGGTACCCTGACGGTGGGCGGAGCGCGGTTGCTGTCCGTAGAAGTCGCGCCGGGCGAGGATCCGGATGAGGTCCTCACGCTCGGGGCGTCGCTCGAGCAAGCTTCGCATCACGTGCTTGCGAAGGCCGTCGTCGCTGCGGCCCTCGCCAAGGGGCTCAAGCTGAAGCCGCCGGAACATGTCAAGGAGACCATGGGTTCCGGCCTCAGCGGCCAGATCGACGGACGCCAAGTCGTGGCGGGCTCGCGAGAGATGCTTCTCTCGCGAGCCGAGCTGTCGCCATGGGCGTTGCGGGCGATTCGACGTGCCTCGTGGCGCTCGGCGCTGATCGTCCTCGTCGCGGTGGACGGCCGCCTGATCGGCGCGCTGCTGCTGGCCGACGAATTGCGGGCCGACACGCCACGCGCGATCCGGCTGCTGCGCGACGCCGGCATCGCGCGGATGGTGATGGTCACGGGTGATCGCGCCGCGGCGGCGCAGGCCATCGGAGCGGCGCTCGATCTCGATGCCGTGCTGGCCGATCGCGTTCCCTCGGACAAGGTCGAAGCGGTGCGTAGCGAACAGCGGCTGCATCCGACCATCATGGTCGGCGATGGCATCAATGACGCCCCGGCGCTGGCCGTGGCTGACATGGGGATCGCGCTCGGTGCACGCGGTGCAAGCGCTTCCTCCGAGGCGGCAGATGTGGTGATTCTCACGGATCGGCTCGATCGGGTCGGCGAAGCGATCATCATCGCCCAGCGCGCGCGGCACATTGCCCTGCAAAGCATCTTCGTCGGGATGGGGTTGTCATTGGTAGCCATGGTCGCGGCCAGCCTTGGCTGGCTCGATCCCGTCCCCGCCGCGATCGTTCAGGAGGTGATCGATGTTGCCGTCATCCTTAACGCGCTGCGGGCGCTCAATCCGCCCCTCGTCAGGGGCGGTCCGCGCCTCACCGCGGAGCAGGGGCTGACGTTGCATCACGATCATCAGGCCCTGCTTAGGGATCTCGACCGCCTGCGGCAGATCGTCGATGCGCTGGACGATGCGGTGCCCGAATCCGCCGCGACTTTGATTGGCGAGGCCCACCGACTGGTCCAGGGCAGCGTCGTGATGCACGAACGCGAGGATGAAGACAGCGTCTATCCGAAGCTCAACGAGGTGCTGCGCGACCGCCACGGACTCTCTGCCATGAGCCGTGCGCATCGCGAGATACTGCATCTCGCGCGGCTGCTCGCCCGGATCGCGGAGGATCTGCCGTCAGAGAAGATCGACCGCTACCTCATTCGCGACACTCAGCGCGTGATCGAGGCGATCGAAACGCTGGTGCGCATGCACACGGCCCAGGAGGAGGACATCTACGAGGCCGTGGCCGCATAGGCGGCAGCGGCAATCGACCTCAATGCTCCAGCGGTTGCCAGCCGGCATGGTCAAAATACTTGCCGTACTGAGCGAGCGCCCGCACGATCTTATTGGCTCCTTGATCGCGGCTGGTCCCGGCTTTCATCTTGGCCGCGCCGTCGATGATCTGCTCGAGGACAAGGTGAAGTTGCTGGTCGGCCTGCTCGGGCAGCTTGCAGTTTCCTACGACGTCATCGACCTGCGCCTGGATTCGCTTCGCCAGAGCCTCGTATTGCGCAGGCGTAAACACTTTGCCGTGAATGGGTGCCAGCGATTGCCTCATGGCAAGGCTGATGTCGTCCATGCCGCGGCGCAAGACGTCATCGGTCGGCCACTTCTTGCCGTGGTTGAGCACCGGCCCGGCGGTCGTGGTTGGTCCTTCATGCGTGTGTGGTCCGGCGGCGAGAGCAGACTGCCCCAGGACGAGACAGAGCGCGAGGGCTGCGGGTATGAGCGATTTGGTTGAGATGATCACGGGATTTCCTCCGAAGAGCTTCTTTGCTCTCAGGTGGGAGATTGCGGCATTCAGGAGTTTGCGCTGGAGCAAAGTCTTGAACGGAATGAGCTGCGGCCCCGCGACGCAGGATGCGTCGCGGGGCGGTTTCAGGCGGTCGTCAGGCGACGAGCTGAAAGAGAATCCTTCACGCTCAGCCTCGACCAGGCCCTGCAGCTCATCACGATCCGGCTTGAGTCAGCTCAATGCAACGCGGCGCGATCAGGTCAAGCTGGCGCCGTAACGTTGTGAGGCAACGACGGCATGGAGAAGCTCAAACGGGTATTTTGGGGCGGCCTGGCGGTTCTCGTCCTCCTGTGGCTGATTGCGGAGCCCCAGCCATTTGGGCCGGGCCCCTTCTTCCCACTTCGCGAGAGGATGGTGCAGCTGAGCGGCGTCCTGGCAATCGTTTGCATGAGCATGGCGATGATCCTCGCGCTGCGACCACGTTGGCCGGAGGCGTGGCTGGGTGGCCTCGACAAGATGTACCGCTTGCACAAATGGCTCGGTATCGCTGCCCTCGTGACTGCCATTATCCATTGGCTCTGGGCCAATGCCCCGAAATGGGCGGTCGGTTGGGGTTTGCTGACCCGACCGCAGCGTGGGGAAAGACCCGCCATCGAAAATCCGATTGAGGCCTTCTTTGCGGGCCTGCATGGACCGGCGGAGGGGCTGGGCGAGTGGGCCTTCTACGGCGCCGTCGTGCTGATTGCCTTGGCGCTCATTCAAATGTTCCCCTATCGGCTCTTCTACAAGACGCATCGGCTCCTCGCCGTCGCGTATCTGGTATTGGTGTTTCACGCCGTCACGCTGATGAAGTTCAGCTACTGGATGTCGCCGCTCGGCTGGATCGTGGGGGCGCTGCTTGCGTTCGGGACATGGGCGGCGGCTGTCGCGCTGTTGCGGCGCATTGGCGCCCGTCGCCAGGTCCAGGGCAGGATCACCGCGCTCAAATATTATCCCGGCGTCAGGGCAATCGAGACCGAGATCGAGGTGCCCCATGGATGGCCGGGCCATAGGCCGGGCCAGTTCGCCTTCGCCACGTCCGATGTCTCCGAGGGCGCGCATCCCTACACGATCGCATCGTGCTGGAATGCTGCAGAGCCCAGGATCATCTTCATCACCAAGGAACTCGGGGACCACACCAGCCGGCTGCGGGAGAAGCTCCGTGTCGGGCAGAAGGTGAAGGTGGAAGGGCCCTATGGCTGCTTCACCTTCGATGACGATTGCTCGCACCAGATCTGGATCGGCGGTGGTATCGGCATCACGCCCTTCGTTGCCCGCATGAAACAGATGGCCATGCCGAAGGATATTCCGGGTTGCTCCGTCGCGCAGGCGGTTGACCTCTTTCACACCACCACTGATGTGGATGAGGAAGCCCTCGGCAAGCTCGCAGCAGACGCGCGCTCGGCAAATGTTCGTCTCCACGTCCTCATCGACGCCCGTCACGGACGACTGACCGGCGAACGCATTCGCGAAACCGTGCCGCAATGGCGCGAAGCGAGCATCTGGTTCTGTGGTCCGGCGGGTTTCGGGGAAGCGCTCAAACGAGACCTTAGCGCGCACGGCTTCCCCGTCGAACAGCGGTTTCATCAGGAGCTGTTCGCGATGCGATGATGAAAGTCGCACGTGCATCCCGCTTCCCAACTTGCCCTCGCAGCCAGTCCCTGTAATCTGCAGAGAACAACGGGGAAGGGATCGATGGGAGGAGTCTTGGAGGGCGTGCGGGTGCTCGATTTCGGGCGCTATATCGCCGGGCCCTATTGCGCGACATTGCTGGCCGAATTCGGCGCCGAGGTCATTCGCGTGGAGAAGCGCGAGGGCAGCGAGGATCGGTTCGTCGCGCCGGTCGGCGAAGGCGGCGAGGGCGCGTTGTTCCTCCAGGTCAACCGCAACAAGAAGTGCATCACGCTCGATCCGATGAAGCCGGAGGGACAGGAGGTGATGCGTCGCCTGGTTGCGACCGCGGACGTCGTCGTCGCCAATCTGCCGCCGCAGACCCTGCGCGCGATGAAGCTCGACTATGAGTCCTTGAAGGCGATCAAGCCCGACATCATCCTGACGACCGCAACCGCGTTCGGCGGGCCGGGGCCCTGGTCCGACCGGGTCGGCTTCGACGGGGTCGGGCAGGTCATGTCGGGATCGGTGTACATGACGGGCACTGGCGATCCGCCGTACCGCGCCGCGGTGAACTGGGTCGATTTCGGCACCGCGCTGCATTGTGCGTTCGGCACGCTCGCCGCGCTGATCGAGCGCGGCAAATCCGGGCGTGGGCAGATCGTCGAGGGCGCGCTGCTCGCAACCGCGTTGTCCTTCACCAACGCGACGCTGATCGAGCAGGCTGTGATCAACGTCAATCGCGTGCCGACGGGCAATCTCGGCCAGACCGCAGCGCCCGCCGATATCTACCGCACCCGGGACGGCTGGGTGCTGTGCCAGGTCACCGGGCATCCGCTGTTCAAGCGCTGGGCGCGGCTGATGGGCGAGGAGGAGGTGTGGCTGAACGATGCCCGCTTTGCCGACGACATCAGTCGCGGCAACAATGGCGCCATCATCAGCGAGCGGATGGCGCGCTGGTGCGCCGGGCGCACCACGCAGGAAGCCGTCGATGCGTTGGGCCAGGCCATGATTCCGACCGGGCCGGTCCTCTCACCGCAACAGGCGCTGGATCATCCGCACATCCGCGCCGCCGGCTTCCTGCAGGACGTCGACTATCCCGGCCTGCCGAAGCCCGCGCCGGTGACGCGTGCCGCCGTCCGGCTGTCGGAAACGCCGGGCGACATCACGAGCCGCCCGCCGACGCTCGGCGAGCACACCGATCGCGTCCTCGCCGAACTCGGCTATGACGCGGCTGCGATCGCGGCGCTTCGGCAAAGCGGTGTCATCTAGAGCAGCTGCTTCAACGCCTTGGCGTCCGCGGGCGCCGCGCTCTTCTGGTCGTTGTCGAAATAGACATAGACGTCGCAGCCCTGCCGCTTCCACGACTTGATGCGCTTCGCCCATTGCGCCAGCGTCGCCCTGGTATAGTGCCCGTGATAGCGCCCGCCCGGCCCGTGTCCGCGGACATAGACGAAATCCGCGGTGCGCTTCCAGGGCGCCGGCGCGTCGTGATGGTCGGACAGGCACAGCGAGATGTTCTCGTCCGCCAGCATTTTGAGGATGCGCGGCTGATACCAGCTCGGATGCCGGAATTCGAAGCTGTAACGCCGTTTCCGCGACAACAGCTTGAAGAAGGACGCGAGGCGGTCCGCATCCGCCTGGAATTGCGGCGGCAGCTGGAACAGGATCGGGCCGGCCTTGCCGCCGAGCCGAGAGATGCGGTCCTCCAGCAGCTCGAGGCTGTTGACGGAGCGCTCCGACAGGCGCTTCCAGTGCGTGATGAATTTCGACGCTTTCCAGGCGAAGACGAAATCGCGGCCGGTCTGCTCGCGCCAGCCTTTCACCGCGTCGGGCGTCGGCGTGCGGTAGAACACGCCGTTCAGCTCTGTCGTGTCGAATTGTCCGGCGTAGTAGCGCAGCTGCTGCTTCAGCGTTACGCCTTCTGGGAAGAACGGGCCGCGCCAGGAGTCGTAATGCCAGCCCGAAGTTCCGACCAGAACGCGCGCCATTGTTTCCGTGCCCTCCGTTGCCTTTGCCGGAGAGGAACGTCCAGGCAGCCGATACGTTGCTGGTGAACCCGCCAACCAAGGACCGCAACCGATGTACGCGCTGTTCGAAGGCAACAAGCAGATCGGCGATCCCTTTCCGACCGAGAAGGAGGTGTGGGAAGCCGCCTTGATCGAGGGCCTCGTGACCGACGTTCCGGTCGCGGACGAGGAGGGCGGCCGGCTTCTCCCTGCCGGATATCACGTGGCGCCCGTCGAGGAGACGTTCGCACCGCGGTCGGATTGGAAGTTGCCCCGCGAGATCTCGTGAACTAGTTCGACGCCAGCGCCGTCTTGGCGACTTCCGCCATCCAGCTCGACGCCACCGGCAGGATCGCGTCGTTGAAATCGTAGCGCGGGCCGTGCAGCTCGGCGCCGTCGCGCAATTCGCCGTTGCCGATCCAGACGAAGGCGCCCGGCCGCTGCTGGAGATAGTGGGCAAAATCCTCGCCGGCCATGCTGGGCGCGAGGTCGCGCCGCACCTCGGCCTGCACCTTCTCGGCGGCGATCCGCGCAAGGCCCGCTTCAGCGGGCGTGTTGATCACCACACCCACACCCCAGACCATCTCGGGCGTCACCTTGACGCCAAAGCTGGTCGCGATGCCGGCGCAGGTCCGTTCGATGCCGTCGAGGATGGTGTCCTTGACCGCCTCGCGGTGGTACCGCAGCGTGCCGCGGATGGTGACGCGTCCGGCGATCTGGTTCGGCGCGGTACCGCCTTCGATGGTGCAGAGCGACAGCACGGCGGTGTCGAGCGGATCGACGCTGCGCGAGACCACCGATTGCAGGGCCACGATCAGATGACCGGCCGCCATCACCGGATCGCGCGTCAGATGCGGCATGCCGGCGTGGCCGGCATGGCCTTCGATGGTGATGGTGATGCGTCCGCCGGAGGCCATGACGACGCCGTCATGCACGGCGATGGTGCCGGCGGCAAGGCCCGGCCAATTGTGAAAGCCGAACACCCGTTCCATCGGAAAGCGGTCGAACAGCCCGGCCGCGACCATCGCGCGCGAGCCACCGAAACCTTCCTCGGCCGGCTGGAAGATGAAATCGACCGTGCCGCTCCAGCTGCTGTCGGCGGCGAGCAGCGCAGCGGCGCCGAGCAGCGAGGCGGTGTGCCCGTCGTGACCGCAGGCATGCATCACGCCTGATGTCCCGGAGGCGTAGGCAAGCCCGGTATCTTCGGTGATCGGCAGTGCATCCATGTCGGCGCGCAAGCCGACGCGGCTGCGCGCGTGCCCGCGCGTCAAGGTCGCGACGATGCCGTGGCCGCCGATGCCCGCCTCGAAGGGAATCCCGAGCTCGGTGAGCTTGTCCTGCACGAAAGCGGCGGTCTCCTTCTCCTGAAGCGACAGCTCCGGGTGCGCGTGAAGGTGCCGGCGCCACGCGGTCAGTTTCTGGTGCAGCTCGGGTGTCAAGGCAGCGGTCTCTCGCAAAATTTCGGTTGCCGCCACCATAGCGGATAATCCGCAGCATGCATCAAGCGCGTTGGAATGCCTTGCGTGCAGCCACGCGCCGTCTCTCCCTCGTCATTCCGGGGCGCGCCTTTTGGCGCGAACCCGGAATCCATCGTGCAAGCAACCTCTGGGGCCGATGGATTCCGGGCTCGCGACTTCGTCGCGCCCCGGAATGACGGCCAATGGGTGTCACGCCAGCTTCGCCAGCCCCGACCAGTCGAAGCTGATGCCGTGCCCGGGCCGGTCCGGAGCCTGTGCCTTGCCCTCCTGCAGCACCAGCGGGTGCTCGATATATTTGTCGAGCCCGAAGCCGTGCGCCTCCAGATAGGATCGGTTCGGGCAGGCCGCGAGCAGGTGCACGGTAATGTCGTGCGCGCCGTGGCTGGTGACGGGCAGGTTGAATGCTTCCGCCAGCCGCGCGATCTTCATGAAGGCGCTGACGCCGCCGCAATTGGTCACGTCAGGCTCGGGATAGGACACCGCGCCACTGGCGATGTAGCTCTTGAACTCCCACAGCGAGCGCAAATTCTCGCCCGCCGCGATCGGCACGCCGCCCGCTTGCAAGATGCGCGCGTGGCCGGCGACGTCGTCGGGGATGATCGGCTCCTCGAGCCACGTGAGGTCGTAGGGAACGAAGGCCCGGGCGGCGCGGATCGCCTCCTCGACCGTCCATTTCATGTTGGCGTCCACCATCAGCGGAAAGCCGTCGCCGAGGTGCTGTCGCATCGCGGAGACCTTCGCGACGTCGGATTTGAGATCGGGCCGGCCGACCTTCATCTTGATGGCGCGAAAGCCCTTGGCGAGATTGCCGTCGGTCTGCTTGAGCAGCGCCTCCACGGAGAGATCGAGGTCGATGCCGCCGGCATAGCACGGCACGCGCGCGTCGAACCCGCCGAGCAATTGGTACAGCGGCAGCTTGGCGCGCCGCGCCTTCAAATCCCACAGCGCGATGTCGAGCGCGGAGAGCGCCAGCACCACGGGCCCGCCACGGCCGCCATAATGCAGCGCCCACCAGACGTGATGCCAGATCGCCTCGGTATCGTCGGCCTCGCGTCCCTCGATCAGCGCGGGGATCTCGCGCTTGAGGATGTCGGCGACAGCGCCGCCGTTGCGGCCCACGGTGTAGGTGTAGCCGACGCCCTCGGCGCCGTCGGCATCGCGGATGCGGCAGGTGATCAGCTCGAACGCGGCGATCTCGCCATGCGTGGAGTCGGAGAGCGTGACGGGGAGGGGGATCCGGTAGAGCCCGGTCTCGATATTTGCGATGTGCGGCATGTGGCCTCCCTTTTTGTTTTTGGTTCGTAGGGTGGGTTAGCCGAGCAGATGCGCAAAGCGCATGTGCTCGGCGTAACCCACCACTTGTGCTTCCACGGAGACGAACAGTGGTGGGTTACGCCTTCGGCTAACCCACCCTACAGACGGAAACTCACCGCATCGTCGCAAGTTGCACGGCCAGCGCGCAGGCGCGGTCGTATTCGTCGAGATTGATCCACTCGTCGATCGTGTGCGCCTCGTTCTGGCCGGCGCCGAAGGTCACGGTCGGAATGCCGTGGCGGACCATCCAGTTGGCATCGAGGCCGCCATTGGCGGTGCGGACGTTCGGAGTGCCGCCGACTGCGGAGACAGCCTCGACCGCGCGCTTGATGATGGGCTGGCTGTCCTTCATGCGGAACGGATAATAGTCGGTCTCGGCCTTGAACTTGACCCTGCCGGACTTGCCCTGCGCATTCGTCACTTTCTTTGCCGCCTTTTCGAACGCGGCCTTGTAGGTCTTGGTGATCTCCTTGAAGAACTTTCCGTCATGGCTGCGGCTCTCGCCCCGGACATGCACGTAGTCGGTGACGACGTTGGTGGCATCGCCCGCGGGGCGGCCCTCGCCGCCGGTGACGGGACCGACATTGCTGGTGCCTTGCCGCTTGCCCTTCACCACTTTGCCGAACCAGCCGCCGGCCTTCACCTCGGCGAGCGCGAGCGCCATGATCATGGTCGAGGAGATGCCGCGCTCCGGCGCGACGCCGGCATGCGAGGCGCGCCCCATGATCTCGACGGTCCAGCGATCGGCGCCGACCGCGCCGATCACGACGTTGGAGGCCGAGCCGCCGTCATAGTTGAAGGCCATCACGGGCGAGCCGAGCTCGTCCAGCTTGACGTGGCGCGCGCCATAGAGCCCGCTCTCCTCGCGCACGCAGAACAACAGCGTGATCGGCGGATGGTCGAGCTTATGCTTCTCGAGCTCGGCCGCCAGCGTCACCAGCACGCCGCAGCCGCAGCGATTGTCGCCGCCGAGCGCGGTCTTGGCGGAGTTGACGATTCTGCGGCCTGATTTCTTCGGCTTGGCCCCGGCACACAGCGGCACGGTATCCATGTGGGTCATGAACATGATGCGCGGCTGGTTGTGCAGCGCGCCGCGGCCGGGCAGGTCGACGATCAGGTTGCCGGTCTCGGTCGGCACGGGAATGCGGGTGTTGGCGTCGTCGAGCCGGATCGCCTTTGCCGGCACGCCGCTCTCCTTCAGCGCGGCCATGAGCTCACGCCCGATCGCCGCCTCCTGTCCGGTCACGCCCTCGACGGCGAGGAAGCGCATGAGGCGGTCGGTGGCGGCTTTGGTATCGACGGGCATGATTATTTCCTTTGGCAGACCGGCCCGCCATCCTACGAACGCGGTGAGGTGTAAGTCAAAAAGATCAGCACGCCGAATGCCAGCATGGCAGCCATGAACAGCAGCACCGCAGGCAGGCCGGCGAGTGCCGCCACCGCGCCCGTCACCGACTGCATCAGCGCCGCGCCGAGGAAGAAGGCGAGGTTCACCGCCGCCAGCGCTTTGCCCGCCACTTGCGCATCGACGAGTTGGCGGGACATGCCGAACAGCAGCGGCTGGGCGGAGGTCGCAAGGCCGATCAGCACGAACAGGACGAGGTCGTATTGCGGCGGCATCACGGATACGCCGAACAAAACGGACACGGGGTAATGCGGCGCCCCGAGCGCCATCAGCGCCAGCAGCAGCGCCCCGGCCATATGCGTGACCGCGACCAGCGCGCGGCGACGACCGAGCCTGCGGTCGATCATGCCGATGCACAGGGGCCCTGCGATCATCGCCAGCGTGAACGCGCCGAGCTGATTGCCGGCCTCGACCCGCGACAAGCCCTTGACGTCCATCAGCCACGGTCCGCCCCACAGGCCGCGCAGCACCAGCGAAGTTGCCAGCGACACCAGCGCGAGCGCAATCAGCCCTCGCAACGGACGTGAAAGGCCGAGCCTGAGCACCTCGATCATCTGCGACAACGGCGAGGAATCGTCCTTGTGCTCGGCCGGCTGCTGCGGCACCAGCGCGAACACGGCGAGCGCGACTGCGACGCCGCCAGCCGCGGACATCCAGAACCCGGCGCGCCAGCCGTAAGCGTCGACGACGAAAGCGAGCGGGCTCGACGACAACAGCATGCCGATATTGCCGATCGAGAGGATCGCGCCCGACCACAGCCCGAAGCGTGCCGCCGACAATTGCTTGGCCGCCAGCGTCATCGGGCACATCAGCATGCCGGACGTGGCAACGCCCAGCATGAACTGCCCGACCGCAAAGCTCGCAGCCCCCGTGGCAAAGCCCGACGCCACCGCGCCGAATACGGTCCCCGCGAGCAGGCTCAGCGAGACCGGCCGCACGCCAAACCGGTCCATCGCCGCCCCGACCGGGATCTGAGCCGCGGCAAAGGCAAAGGGATAGATCGAGGTGAGGCTCGCCAGCGCCTGCGGCTCGATATGGAAATCGGCCGCCATGAGGTCGAGGCTGACCGCCGGAATGGTGCGCAGCAAGGTGGAGAGCATGTGGCCGCAGGCGAGGGCGAGCAGCGCGAAGATCAGCGCGCGGGTGGCGGTGCCCGCGTCGTCGTTGGTGGCCATGGGCGTCCCGTCCCGAGGGGGTTTTCGGGTGGGGATACATGATGGCGGGGCGGGCGCCAATGGCGGCAGCGCGCCCCCCTCATTCCGGATTGTGGCTTTAGCCGGCAATCAGCACGGCGTTTGCCGCCTGTCTGCGGGCCGTCACGACGACGCGCCTGATGGTATTGCCGGCCTCAGGCGGCGGTTATGAACCAGGACGGCCGCCAGACGTTGTCCTTGGGGAAACGTGGCGTCCTGCCAGGACGCGCCTTCACCTGCGGCCAGCGGCGGCAATGTCTTCATCCGAGAGTACAAGTCAAACGGCCAGCGAGGCGGCCCGCCGAGAGCGGAGGAGGAGCAATTCCTTGCTCTTGGTTCTCGCCGTGGGATTCCTTGTCTTTGGCGCCGCGGCGGGCGCTCTCTATTATACGTTGCGGCCGGACACCCTCCGCATTGCCGTTGGACCACCAGGCAGCGACGACTACAAAGTCATTCAGGCGATGGCCGATGCGTTCGGCGACGAAAGTCGGACGATCAGGCTGCTTCCGATCGAGACCAACGGAGCGGTGGAGGCTCTCGCGCTGCTTGGGGCTGGCAAGACCGACCTCGCCGTCGGCCGGGGCGACCTGGACATGCCTGCCGAGGCGCAGACCGTCGCCGTCGTGCGCAAGAACTTCGTCGTGCTGTGGGCTCCGTCTGGATCTGCGGGCAAGGGCTCGAAGAGAAAGCTCGCGCCTAAGATCAAGGAGGTCGCCGATCTCGCAGCGCGCCGCGTCGGCGTGATCGGCCGGACCCCGGTGAACGCCGCGTTGCTACGCGTCATCCTGAGCGCCTCCGGAGTCGAAGCGGACAAGGTCATCGTGACACACGTCGGCACGGACCAGACTGAGGAGCTGGCACGCGATCTTACCATCGATGCATTCATGGCGGTCGGGCCGCTCGACAGCAAAGTCACGTCCGATGCCGTGGCTGCAACGGCGCGCCTGCGCGGCGAGCCGAAATTTCTCGCCATCGAGACGTCGGAAGCGATCGCCCTGAAGCATCCACGGTATGAATCGGAGGAAATTCCGCCCAGCGTCTTCAATGCGGATCCGGCCTGGCCGGGTGACAAGGTTGAAACGGTCAGCGTCAGCCACCTCATCGTCGCGAGAAAGTCTCTGCCTGAAACGACAGTCGCTGCCTTTTTCCGTCAGCTCTTTGCCGTTCGCCAGGCGATTGCAAGGCAGGTCCCGGGCGCTGCGCACATCACCAAGCCTGATGTCGACAAGGACACGGAGCTGCCGGTGCATCGGGGAGCGGCGGCTGTCATCGACGGAAACGAACGTACTTTCCTCGACCGATACGGCGATTACTTCTGGTTCGGGCTCCTGCTTCTCTCCGGGATCGGCTCGGCCGCTGCCTGGTTGCGTCGCTATTTGAATCGCGACGAAAGAGAGGAGACCACCGACCACCGTAAGAGAATCCTGGCCATGGTGTCCAGCGCGCGAACCGCGGGATCGAGCCAGGAGCTTCTGGTTCTGCAGCGCGAGGCCGACGCCATCATAGCTGAAACGCTCGAATGCTACGACGACGGCGCTATCGAGGAAGAGGAGCTCGCAGCATTCGGTCTGGTGCTCGGCCTGTTGAGCAACGCCATCGCGGAGAGACGAGCCGCGCTGCAGCCCGCCAACTTCGAGACCGTTCGAGGCGCGGCGAGCGCGCCGCGAGGTTGAGACGACCGGCGCTGCGACGCAATTAGTCTACAATGCCAAGGCGGGACCGAGGGCGTAGCCGGGAAGATCAACTTACGCTTGTGAGACCCGCTGTCGACGCGGTCGAAGTTCTCTGCGCCGACACGCATCCCTTGTCTATCGCGCCTCCTATCGTCGTCGTCTCGTCTATTCCGTCATTCAGTACGCGTTGTCTGACGAAGATTCGGAACAAAAGAGACGTCACGGCTCTTACCTTGGTCAGGAGACCTGCTCATGCTGTGCTCAAGGCCGCCACGGGTCATTCGCACGACGCTTGATCTTGCGAACGCAAAGCAGGTCAAGTCCGTTCGAAAGCGCCTCAAGATCTCCGATGCCGATCTGGTCAGGATCGTCGAAAAGATCGGCAACTCCCTGACGGCCATAGAGAAGGAAGTTCAGCTCGAAAAGCTCGAGCTCGTGGAGCAGAGCAGCGCCAAGGATGGACTCAAGGGTGGACTCACGTCCCCCGGATAGATTCGGTTACCCCATCGAAAAGGAGAACTCCGATGAACGGCCTGATTTACCTCATAGGATTAGTCGTCGTGATCGCAGCCATTCTGTCGTTCTTCGGCTTGCGTTGACCGCTCTTCCTGTGCGTTCGCGATGCGCCACCTCTTCCGGGTGAATCCGTTCGCAACTTCGCGTGCATCAAATGGATGATTTGCACCAGGTGAATACCATCATCGCCACGACCATTTGCGCGTTCTTCAAGGGACATCCCGACACGCAGATCGGGACCGAAGAGGCCAAGCTGCTGGCGAAGCAGATTGCCCAGGCGCTGGATGAGGCAGGGCTGCAGATTTCTGCAGTCGATCCGACAAACGCGCCGCACTGAGCTTTCGGCCGGCGAGCCGGTGATACGGCCCGACGCTGCAGCACTTCGCGCGGGCGAATGCGTCCTGGAATTGTCGTGGGCAAGGGGCGCGGCGGTGTCGCTCATGTCCTTCTGAACGATCTGTCGCCTCGACGCATCCGATCTACCTGCTTTCCTTTTAGTCCGGATCCAGCTCCCCCAGCAGCTTCCCCGCCTCGTCCAACAGCTCTCGGATCGTCCTTCGTTCCGCGATCCGCTCCTGCGTGAAGGCGCCATGCTTCTGGGCATTGCGGTTTCCCCATGGCGCGCCCGATCCGGGCGCGCCGCCGTGCATGCGGCAGCGGAGCTTGCCGCGCACCGCCGGCGCGCGGCAGGCGAGGCCGCCGCGCGTGCTGGCGCCGCAGCGCGCGCTCGCCGACATCGCGCGCGTGTTGCGGGTGCGATCGGCACTCATGCGGTGATGCCTTGCATGGCCTCGGCCCGTTCGCGCTCGCCGGCGTTGCCGGACGGCACCGGTCCCGCCTCTATCGCGGTGCCCGGCTCGGGAGCGATGAGATGCGCATGCTGCGCGACATTCCCCACGATCGCGCTGCCGCCGTCCTGTACCGACAAGTTCTGCACCGTGATCGGACGCTCGCCGTTGCCGCGGTGGCGGTTGAGGGCCTCCATTTGGGCTGCGAAGGTGCGGGCCAGCCGGGTCAATGTGCGCGAAATGCCCTCCTGCTGCGGGATGCCTTCGGCGAAGGCGAGACGGCAGGCAAAGCGCATGGTCGCGACGTGGACGGACACCATCTGCGCCGTCAGCATGGTCTCGAGAGAATCCCGCGGCGCGATGCCTTTCATCATCGAGATCATGAAGGCGAGATTGTCCTCATCGGGCTTCTGCAGGATCACGCTGGCTTTCGTCAATTGCTTGAGGATGCCATGCAGAGCGTCTTGATCGACGGCACCGAGCGCCTCGCCCATCAAGTGCTCGCCGGTCTCCGCGTCCGGATGCTGAATTGCGATCCGTTGTCCGGTGAGCTTGACCCGGGGGGTGGGCCTGCTGCCGTACCTGACGATTGGCGTCGTGCTGTTGCGTGTCATGGCTGTTGTCATGTCGATGTCTCCTTCGAGCCCACGGCATGCGCGAGCCGGCCCCTCTGGTGCGAGCCGACCCTCTCGATTGCCGTGCGGCGATTGCGTTTTGAAATGTCGATGCTGGGCTTGTGCGCGATCGAAGCGAGGCCCACATGATCGTGGAGGCCGGGTGCTGACGCGGATCGCGATGATGGCATTATGCCCCTGTTTTGCCCGACGAGTCAAAATCGTTTCGTAACATCCGAAGCTCGCGGCCTGGCGTAAGTCCTTGTTCCGACAGGGGCCGTCTACTGTGCATGGGGTTGTTTTCGCATTTTTTGCTTGGAGGCGGCGCGCACGTGCCGTGCGGCGGAATGCGGGCGCCCGAACACGATTGCGAAATCCGGCGTGACCGCTATTCATGATCTTCACATGCGTCGCACCAACAAGCCTGCACAAGCGGCGCTGCTGATGTCTGGGGAGAGAACCAATGCAACGAACCGCCCGCCTGCTGGCCGTCATCGCCGGATTGTGCGCCGCTGCGCTGTCGACGCAGGCCTCGGCGCAGAAATATCCGGTGCGGCCGGTCAAAATCATGGTCGGCTTCAGCGCCGGTGGGCCGGTCGACGTCGTCGCGCGCATCATCGGCGATCGCCTGGGCAACAAGCTCGGGCAGCCCTTCGTGGTCGAGAACCGCGCCGGCGCCAACGGCATGATTGCAGCCGAAGGTGTCGCGCATGCGGAAGGCGACGGCTACACCATGCTCGCTTGCAACTCCTCCACCATCACGCTCAACAAGACGCTATTCAAGGATATCCGCTACGATCCGGAAAAGGACTTCGCGCCGCTGACGACCGTCGTGTCGGCGCCGCTCGTGCTCGTGGTCAATCCGGAGAATCCCAAGACGGCAAACGTCAAGACTGTCGCCGATCTCGTCGCCGCGGCAAAGTCCGCACCCGGTGCGCTGGCTTACGGCTCGGGCGGCAACGGCAACCTTGCCCATCTCGCCATGGAGCTGCTCAGCCAGAAGGCCGGCATCAAGCTGATCCACGTGCCCTATCGCGGCGGTTCGGCCGCCGAGGTCGGCATCCTCGCCCAGGAGGTGCTGGCCGTGTTCGATCCGCTCTCCGCCGTGCCGCTGGTCAAGGCCGGAAAGTTGCGCGCGCTCGCGGTGTCGTCGGCCGAGCGGCTGCCGGCGCTG
>NZ_AJQF01000058.1:0-17697 GCF_000261705.1 Bradyrhizobium genomosp. III
CCGGCTTCCCCGGCTTCGACATCTCGTTCTGGGTCGGCTTCTTCATGCCGAAGTCGACGCCGGCGCCGATCCTGGAGACGCTGCACCGGGAGATCGCCGCGGCCGCGAAGGATCCGGCGGTCGCGGACAAGCTCGGTTCGCAGGGCGTGGTCAGCGTGCTGACCCCGGCCGAGTACGCCGCGAAGATCGCGAAGGAGACCAAGGAGCTCGCCGAGGTCGTCGCTGCCGCGGACATCAAGGCGGAGTAGGGAGCGCACCTGCTTCCATCGCTATTCACCGCCGGCCAGCTGCGCCAGCCGATCGAGCAGCGGGCGTTGTCCTGCGTTGATCTTCTCCCGCGCCTCTTCGAGCGTGAACCATTCGGCACGGTCGACCTCCGGGAAGACTTGCCGTTTGCTGCTGCGCGGCGGCCATTCCATCTCGAACGTGTTGCTGTGGATGCTGTGCACGTCGATATCGAGCTCGGCGGCGAACGCGGTGACGAGCTTGCCGCCGCGCTGCTTGACCTCGCCAAGCGCGATCAGCGGCACGGACAGCTCGAATCCCAGCTCCTCGGCAAATTCCCGTCGCGCGGCGGTCTCCGCATCTTCTTCGTCCGCATACTCGCCCTTGGGGATCGACCAGGCGCCGAGATCCTTGTTGCGCCAGAACGGCCCGCCGGGATGAACGAGAAGGATCTCGATCGCCCGGCGTTTGCGATAGGCGATGATCCCGGCACTCTTCGATGGCATCGCAGGTTCCGTGCAGAAGCGGTCCGCTTTGTCTCGGGAAAAAGTGGAACCGGCCGTTTTAGCGCAGGTTAGTAGCCAACGTTCGTTTGATAAAAGGGAGTGAACCATGATCCGCCTGTTGGCAACCACCGCATTAGGGCTGGTGCTGGCGAACGCCGCCTTCGCGCAATCGCCAAGCACGACCACGAAGTCTGAGCAGACGCCGCAATCCCAATCAAGTTCCACGGCGCCAGCGACGACCTCGCCATCCGGCGCGACCGGCACGCCGCAGACCGCATCGCAGCCGCAGCAATCACCGTCGACAGGAACCTCGGCACAGACGACGCAGAGCACCGCGCCGTCCTCCGGGGCTGCCAATTCCGGATCGAGCACGTCCAATGCTGCGAACAGCA
Source organism: Bradyrhizobium genomosp. III (assembly GCF_000261705.1). Taxonomy (NCBI): domain Bacteria; kingdom Pseudomonadati; phylum Pseudomonadota; class Alphaproteobacteria; order Hyphomicrobiales; family Nitrobacteraceae; genus Bradyrhizobium; species Bradyrhizobium genomosp. III. Next base: position 1,124 of record NZ_AJQF01000058.1, read on the forward strand.
CGGACACCTCGCGGCCGCAGAGCGGCACGGCAAGCTCGAACACGACCGGCAACCAGCCCGCGACCCAGCAGGGCGCCAACCCGCCGCCGGCAAACACGAACCAGGCGCAGGATCGGTCCAATCCGCCGCCGGCCAATAGCAATCAAGCGCAGGCGCCCGCTGCATCCGGGACCAACCAGGCTCAGCAGGCACCGACGGCGCCAACCGGCAATCAGGCGCAGGGCCAGCGGTCTGGGACCAACTCTCAGGCGGCTGCGCAGACCAACGTCAATCTGAACCGCCAGCAGGAGACGAAGATCAGCGCCTCGATCTCGCATCTGAACGTCCGGCCGCTGACCAGCGTCAATTTCTCGCTGAATGTCGGCACGGTGGTGCCGCGCGATGTGCACCTCTCGACCCTTCCGCCTGATGTCGTCGAGATCGTGCCGCAATATCGCGGCTACAGCTTCGCGCTGGTGAAGGATGAGATCGTCGTGGTGGATCCGGCGACCTACAAGATCGTGACGGTGCTGCCGTATTCGGGGAAATCCACGGCAACGACGACGTCGACCACCCGCGAGCGCAGCGCCAGCAAGTTCTCTGACCGCGATCGCGATGCGATCCGCAAGCATGCGAAAGCTCGTCCCGAGGGCCGGAGCGAACGGCAGACCACCGGAAGCACCGCACGCACCGAGATCCATGTCGGCGATCGCGTCCCTGATAGCGTCGAGGTCGAGGAATTTCCGAGCACGGTCTACCGTGATGCGCCCGACCTGCGGGAGTACCGCTACATCCATCGCGATACCCGGACTTATGTCATCGAGCCTCGCGAACGACGCGTGATCGAGGAGATCGATTAGTTCATCGCAGTCGGAAGCCGCCCATCGGGCGGCTTCTCGATTTGTGCGTCAGATCGCCGAACGTTCGCGCGCCGCGATACGGATGGCGCGAGCCTTGGTGCCCTTCGCCGCGCGGGCTGCAATCATGCTCCTCGCCTTGCCACGGGCCGAGGCGCTTTTGTGGAGCAGGGATACGAACCGCTTGCGCGCGCGGTTTGTCGACAGGCGCGCCGCAAGCTGTTCGGCCTTGCGAATGATGGTCGCGACCGAGGGTGTCAGGTTCACCGGGACCCAGGCGACATCCTTGGCCTTGGAGAGGCTGCCGATGCCTTCGCACGGCGCCTCGCGCGGCAGGTCGATCCTGATCGCGAGCGCCTCCGACCGCTCGGTCCAGTCCTCAGCCTTGGTGCCGGTGATGATGCGGACATAGTCGCGCGTCTCACGGGGCAGCTCGCTCTCCTTGGCGAGCCACTTCTGAACGCGGCCGGGACCGGCATTATACGCAGCCGCGGCGAGTCCGAGATTGCCGAAATCGTCGCGAAGCTTGCGCAGGAATTTTGCCGATGCGGGCAGCGCCTTCATGGGATCGAAGGGATCGTCGAGCCCGACTTCGGCGGCCGTCCCAGGCATGAACTGCGCCACGCCCTGGGCGCCGGCCTGGCTCACCTCGTTGGACTTGAAGCGGCTCTCCTGCCAGAGCAGGCGGGCAAAGAATGGCACGGGAATGCCGCTGGCCTCGGCGGCCTCGCGAAGCGCGTGGCAAAATCGCTCGGTCGGGGAAACCGGCGCCTGTAGGGCTGGCTCGTCCGCGCGGGGCGGCTCGATCACCTGCTCATAGGCGGCACGCGCGTTGGCGAGCTCGATGGCCTGCACACTTGCGAGGAAGAGTTCGACCACCGGAACAAGTGGGGAGGCCCGATTGTTTTGAATAACGGCGCGGTCGAAAGTTGATGTTTGCCGGGACGCCGACGGATCGAGGTCGCACATCAGAATCAAGAACGCGGCGCAAGCCGCGATGACAAATCGCATTTGCGGAGACAACCTCGAACTGTGGGATGAACGGCCAGCGGTGCGCCGGCGATAAGAAGTTATTAACCGTCCGATTGCGGCAAAGCTGCGGTCTCGTCGGTTCCTTCGGTGTTACTACGGTGTTCCCAAACAGAAACTTCCCGCGGTTTCGCGGACCTCTATTTTTCGAATTGGACGAGCGATCATGATGCGATGGATGCTTGGCGCGGTGATGTCGCTGTGGCTCATCTGCCCGGTGCTCGCGGGCAATCTCGATACAAAAGCGGTGAATGATGCCGCGCGGCCCGCAAAACAGCCGGCCACCGACAAGCTCAACGCATCGGTGCTGAAGCTTCAGGTCCTGCTCGATCGTGCGCAATTCTCGCCCGGCGAGATCGACGGCAAGCTCGGCGAGAACGCGCAGAAGGCGCTGAAGGCATTTGCCGAGCAGAACGGTATCGCATCCGAGAAGGGAATTGCGCCCGAACTCTGGGACAAGCTGACGGCAGCGAGCGAGGGAGCCATTGTCGTCGACTACAAGATCGACGAGGCCGATGTAAAAGGACCTTTCCTGAAGGAGCTGCCGGCCAGGCTCGAGCAGATGAGGTCGCTGAAGGCGCTGAGCTACACCAGCGCGCTCGAGGGGCTCGCCGAGAAATTCCACATGAGCGCGGATCTGCTCAAGGTGCTCAATCCGGGAAAATCCTTTGGCAAGGCCGGCGAGACGATCGTCGTTGCGAATGTTTCCGCGCGAAAAGAGCTGCCTCGCATTGCACGGCTCGAGGTCGACAAGAAACAGGGGATGCTCAAAGCGTTCGACGGGAGTGGTGCTCTGCTCGCGTTCTACCCGGCTTCAATCGGTAGCCCGGATCGTCCGACGCCGAGTGGCACACTCAAGGTCACAAGCACCAACGAGAAGCCGACCTACCACTACAATCCCGAGTACAAGTTCAAGAGCGTAAAATCCAGGGAGCCGTTCGACATCAAGCCAGGCCCGAACAATCCGGTGGGATCGTACTGGATCGGGCTGTCGGCGCAGGGCTATGGCATCCACGGGACGGCGGAGCCCGACAGGGTCGGCAAGTCGGCGTCCCACGGCTGCGTCAGGCTGACCAATTGGGACGCCCGCACGCTCGGCGACAACACCAAGCGTGGTACGCCCGTCGTCTTCCTCGATGCGCCGACGGAATCTTCCTCGAAGCAGAAGGACAAGACGCCCGGCAGGCGCGCCGCGAATTAGTTCTTGCTAGTCCTTGGGGAAATCCTTGCGCATCGCCATCTCGGCGGCATCGCCCGGCGACAGCACGGTCTGCTCGAAGGCCGCTTGCGGCTTCGTCATGATGTCGTAGAGCGAGATGCCCTTGATCGGCTTGCCCATGAGCTCGCGGACGCAGTCGGCGAGCGTGCCGTTGTAGACGAGATAGGGCGGACCTCGGTCCTTCTGCCTCTCGCCCTTCAGCGACGGCCACTTCTTCAATTCGGCCGGGGCGTCATAGGCGATCGGCGATCCCTCTTTGAACATGCGTCGGGTCCCGGTGGCTTGGATTGCAGGGAATCCTAGAGCCGCCGGGTAAACACGCGTTAAAGAATTAGTTCAAATCAGGCGGCAATGAAGGCGAGCAGGGTGCCGTTGGCCTTGGCCGGCGGCACACAGAGCGCAGCCCCGCTGCGCACGGCGGCGGACCCCAGCGCCTTCTCGGTCGCGGCCAGATCGCCGCTGACGAGCACCAGCGCAGCGCCGCCGCGGTCGGAAAGGCCCGCGAGCGGCACGCCGGGATAGCGTTTGGCGAGCTGGTCCAGCGTCAGATAGACGAAGTCGGCCCGATCGCCGCCGGAGGGCACCGTGACCGCGCCGTCGGCCTCGGCGGTCGGTTCGCGGTCGATCAGCCTGCCGAGATGCGCGGCGTCCTTTGCCGGCTCCGGCGTTGCGATCAGCGTCTGCCTGATCCGCTTCGCCGCATTGGCGTGCTTCATCAACTCGGGAATCCAAACCGTGTCACGCGTCTTGTGCTGGCAGGCGAAGATGCGTACCCCGCCGGGCGCTTCCGCTGTCGGCCACATGAAAGTGCGGAATTTGGCCGTCGAGACCGTGCCGTTGGGCAAGGTTACCGGCCGCTCGAAATCGGTCGGGCCGATCGGCGTCAGGCCGCGTGCGCGGATCTCCTCCGCGCCTTCAGCGGAATCGACCGCGGTGAAGGCGATACGCTCGATGCCTTCGCCGCGCTTGTCGAGGAAGGCGCGCGCCGGCACATTGTGCTCGGTCGCGACGAGCACGCCGAGCAGCTCCATATAATCGGGGTCGAACATGATGGTGTAATTGCCGGTGCCCATATGCGCGCTGTGGGTGCCGCGCGGCGACACGGTGAAGCCGAGCTGGCGGTAGTTCTCGGCAGCCTTGTCGAGGTCCTGAACCATGACCACGGCGTGGTCGATACCGATTATGTTCTTGAGGGCCACTGTTCTTTCCCCGCGCATGCAAATGACTTTGGGCCGCGTCGGCGGCCGCTGGTCCTGTCTACGCCGGATAGGCGGTCAAGTCATTTTCAATTCAGTAGGAGATGCGGAATTTCATTCCGCGGATCTGTCGACGCACGGCAGCATCAGCGAGCCTGCTCGAGATAGGCGGCAAGGATCGCACGTTCCTGGCTGGTCATCTCGGTGATGTTGCCCGGTGGCATCGCGCTGGACCAGGCCGCGACCCGGCCGATCAGGCGGATGTTGCGATGGATGTGCTCGGGCGCATCGAGCAGGATGCCCTTCGGCGCGGTCACGATGCCGGCCCAGACCGGCTCGGCGGCATGGCACATGCTGCAACGGGACATCACGATCTCCTCGACCGCGGCAAGGGTCGGCTGTGTCGGCAGTGCGCCCGACTTGACCTCGCGCGGTCCTGCGGCGGAGAGGAAGAGGATCGCAATCACGCCGATTGCTGCGACGCCCCACACCCACCATGGCGATTTCCGCCCCGCGTGGCGCTCGTTGAAGAAGTGGCGGATCACGGGGCCCAGCGCCAGGATGATCGCGACGATGATCCAGTTGAAGCGCGTGGCGTAGAGCAGGGGATAGTGGTTGCTGATCATCAGCACGACCACGGGCAGCGTCAGGTAGTTGTTGTGGACCGAGCGCTCCTTGCTGGCTTTGCCGAGCCTTGGATCCGGCACCTGTCCCGCGATCAGGCTGGCCACGATCTTCTTCTGGTTCGGGATGATCAGCGCGAAGACGTTGGCGACCATGATGGTACCGATGATGGCGCCGATCTGGTTGAAGGCGCCACGGCCGCTCAGCACATGGGTGAAGGCATAGGTCAGTGCGACCAGGAACAGATAGCCGCCGATGGCGAAGGGCAGCTCGCGCTGGGCAAGGCCGGTACGGCAGGCGGCTTCATAGAGCAGCCACGCCAGTGCCAGGCTCGCAAGGCTGAACAGGCCGGCCTGGAACGGCGTGAGGTAGAGGATCGATTTGTCGATCAGGAACAGATCGGCCTCGAGATAATATACCACCACCATCAGCGCGAAGCCGGACAGCCAGGTGGTGTAGGCCTCCCATTTGAACCAGGTGAGCTCGTCCGGCATCTGGGAGGGGGCGACCAGATATTTCATGATCCGGTAGAAGCCGCCGCCATGGACCTGCCAGGCTTCGCCCTGGACGCCGTCGGGCAGGTCACTCGTTCGGTTGCCCTTGGGCCTGAGGCTGAGGTCGAGGGCGATGAAATAGAAGGAACTGCCGATCCAGGCGATCGCCGCCACCACGTGGAGCCAGCGCAGCAGCAGGCTCGCCCATTCCGATATGATGGATCCCCACATGATCATCCCGTCAATTGCGACAGCGATGCCGCAGCTTTGATGACCGCAACCCCCGCCCTTACAATGTGTCGCACCTATCCGCGGTGTTTTCCAGTACGATGGGCGCAGCTGATGCACATCGTGCGGGCATCAGGTGACGTGGGATGCGGCAGAGCTTCGACGTGTCGCGGTGGTATCGATGTTCGAGAGATTGCAGGCCGGGAGGACAATTTGAAGAGCAGAATTTTGTCCGTCGCGATATCCGCGGGGCTACTGATTGCTACCGGTGCGCAGGCCGAGCCGGTGTTGCAGGGCAGGGACGCTTATGGTGCTTGGCAAGCCGACAAGCCAGGCACGGTCAGGCTGATCCGGCCGCAGGATCTCGTCAGGCCCGGCGCCACGCGCTCGGTTGCGAGCTCGTCACGCGTGGTGCCGCGCCCGGCCGAGGCTGCGCTTCAGGTGCCGGCGGGGTTCAAGATCGAGCTGTTTGCCGAAGGCCTGCGCGCGCCGCGCATCGTGCGGGTGGCGCCGAACGGCGACGTCTTTGTCGCGGAGACGCGGGCCGGCACCATTCGCGTGCTTCGTGCCGGGGACGGCAACAAGATCGCGACCAATGAAGTGTTCGCCAGCGGACTGAGGCAGCCATTCGGCATCGCCTTCTTCCCGAACGGTGACAATCCGCAATGGGTCTATGTCGCCAACACCGACAGCGTCGTCCGCTTTCCCTATCAGGCCGGCGATCTCAAGGCGCGGGGCAAGGCCGAGACGATCGTGCCGAGCCTGCCGCATGACGGCGGCCATTCCACCCGCGACATCGTCTTCACGCCTGACAACAAGCGCATGCTGGTCTCCGTCGGCTCGCTCAGCAACGTTGCGGAAGGTTTGGGCACGCCGCCGGGCGGGATGGAGGCGTGGTCGAAAACGCAACCGCTCGGCGCGGCCTGGGCAAGTGAGACCGAACGCGCGGCGGTGCTGGCTTTCAATCCCGATGGCAAGGAGCGGAAGATCTACGCCACCGGCATCCGCAATTGCGTTGGTCTCGCAATTCAGCCGCAAACCGGTCTGCCCTGGTGCTCGACCAACGAGCGGGACGGCCTCGGTGACGATCTCGTCCCCGACTATGTGACCAGCGTGAAGGAAGGCGCATTCTACGGCTGGCCCTGGTTCTATATCGGCGCCAACGAGGACCCGCGCCATGCCGGTGCGCGGCCGGACATCAAGGACAAGGTGACGGTCCCCGACGTGCTGGTGCAGCCGCACTCGGCCTCGCTCGGCATGGCCTTCTATCAGGGCACGCAGTTTCCGCCCGAGTATCAGAGCGACGCCTTCGCGGCCGAGCATGGCTCCTGGAACCGGTCGAAGCGCACCGGCTACAAGGTGATCCGCATCCGGATCAAGGACGGCAAGCCGACGGGTGAGTACGAGGATTTCGTCACGGGTTTTGTCGTGAGCGACACGGAGGTGTGGGGCAGGCCGGTGGGAGTAGCCGTGGCGAAGGATGGATCGCTGCTGGTGTCGGAGGACGGCAACGGCACGATCTGGCGGGTGACGCACGCGCCGCAGTGACGGTGCACCCCTCCAGGAGAGGGTAAGAAAGGCGCTCGCCTGACCTACCCCCGTCTCACGCTGGCTCCACCATCCACCGGCAGCGTCACGCCCGTAATGAAGTTCGCCTCATCCGACGCCAGAAACAGCGCGGCGTTGGCGACATCCCATCCGGTGCCCATCTTCCGACGCAGCGGCACCTTGCCGTCGCGTTCGGCTTCGACCTCGGCGCGGGTCTTGTGCCATTCACGGGCGCGGGTGTCGACGGCCATCGGTGTGTTCATCAGGCCGGGCAGGATGACGTTGGCGCGGATGCCGAATTCGGCGTTCTGGTAGGCGAGCTGTTCGGTGAAGGCGATCATCGCCGACTTCGTCGCCTTGTAGGCGACATAGGGATAATTCGTGATCGCCGCCATCGAGGAGATGTTGATGATGGCGCCGCTGCCCTGCGCGCGCATGATCGGGATCACCTCTTTCGCCGCCAGAATGCAGCTCTTCAGATTGATGGCGACGACGCGGTCGAACGCTTCCTCGGTCAATTGCAGCAGCTCGGCATCGCCGCCGGACAGGCTGACGCCGACATTGTTGTGCAGCACGTCGATCCGCCCCCAGCGCGACTGCGCGTCCTTAACCATCGCCTTGATGTCGGCCGACTTCGTGACGTCGGCCTTGAAGGCCGCGGCGGTGCCATGCTTCGCGGTGATCATCGCCACCGTTTCCTGAGCCGATTCCAAATGATGATCGACGCACAAGACCTTTGCGCCCTCGCGCGCGAAGGTCAGCGCGGTGGCGCGGCCATTGCCCATGCCTTCGCCGGGGCTCTGTCCGGCCCCGACGACGATGGCGACCTTGTCCTTCAAGCGCATCTCGGTTCACTCCCTGATCCGGACTTCCCATTATTTTCGTGCAGATTAGCAATCGCCCCGACCGGAGAGAAGGGCGCGGCTTTTGCGTTCATGTCATTGACATCGCATGGATTTGCATGTTGCGCCGGCCCAACGCGCATGGCTGGCCCTCGCGGTTCAGGAACCGTTCTGAGGTCGCCGCGTTTGTTGCGGAGCCTTTCCCGCGCTAGGCTCTGTCTTGGGGCTTCCCAACCGCCAGTGGCTTGCCGATGAATCTGCTCGACCCACAAGGGCCCGTGGCTGCGGCTAACAGCACGATTCTGGTCGATTCCGTCTTCATCATGCTCGTGATCGTGGTGCCGACCATTTTCGCGATTCTCGGTTTTGCGTTCTGGTTTCGCGCCTCGAATCCAAAAGCGCGCTACCAGCCTGACTTCGTCTATTCCGGCCGCGTCGAGATGGTGGTGTGGGCGATCCCTGCGCTCACCGTCATCCTGCTCGGCGGCGTCGCCTGGATCGGCTCGCATCAACTCGATCCCGCAGCACCGGTGCCGGGGACTGGAAGCCCGGTGCGCATTCAAGCGGTCTCGCTCGACTGGAAATGGCTGTTCATCTATCCGGACCAGCGCATCGCCACCGTCAACACGCTGACGGTGCCGGCCGGCGCCGAGCTGAACTTTCAGCTGACGTCGTCGAGCGTGATGAACACGTTCTTCATCCCGCAGCTCGGCAGCATGATCTACACCATGAACGGCATGGTGACGAAGCTGAACCTGCGCGCCGACAACGAAGGCAAGCTGCAGGGGTTGTCCGCGCATTTCTCCGGCGACGGCTTTCCCGACATGATGTTCGACGTCAACGTGGTCTCGCCGCTCGCCTTTCCGGAATGGGTGGCGACCACGGCGAAGACCGATGCCGTGCTGAATGAGGACAGCTACAAGAAGCTGATGCAGCAGGGCGTCGAGAAGGGCAGGCCGACCTACCGTCTCGACGATCCCCGGCTGTTCGATCTGATCGCAACCCAGCACATTCCGCCGGGACCGGGGCCGGAACTGCTCTCCGATGCAGGCCGTCCGCACAGTGGAGGCCACGATGCTCGGTAAGCTCGATTGGTCGGCCATTCCGTTCGATCAGCCCATCCCGCTGGTCGCGGGCGCAGTGGTGCTGGTCGCGATCCTGGGCGTGCTGATCTGGGTCGTGGCGAAGGGGCATCTGCCCTATCTCTGGAGCGAATGGATCACCAGCGTCGATCACAAGCGCATCGGCGTGATGTACATCCTGCTGGCCTCGGTGATGCTGCTGCGCGGTGGCAGCGACGCCATCATGATGCGGATCCAGCAGGCCGTCGCCTACCAGTCGCAGGGCTATCTGCCGCCGGAGCACTACAACCAGATCTTCTCGGCGCACGGCACCATCATGATCTTCTTCGTGGCGATGCCGTTCGTGATCGGGCTGATGAACCTGATCGTGCCGCTGCAGCTCGGCGTGCGCGACGTCGCTTTCCCGACGCTCAACTCGGTCGGGTTCTGGCTGACCGCGACCGGTGCGCTGCTGGTCAATCTCTCGCTCGTGGTCGGCGAGTTCGCGCGCACCGGGTGGCTCGCCTTTCCGCCGCTGTCGGAGCTGTCCTATTCGCCGGGCGTCGGCGTCGACTATTACGCCTGGTCGCTGCAGATATCCGGCGTCGGCACGCTGGTGGCCGGCATCAACCTCGTCACCACGGTGCTGAAGCTACGCACCAAGGGCATGAATTACCTGCGCATGCCGATGTTCTGCTGGACCACGCTGGCCTCGAACCTCCTCATCGTTGCAGCTTTTCCGATCCTTACCGCCACGCTCGCGATGCTGCTGCTCGACCGCTACCTCGGCTTCCACTTCTTCACCAACGAGGCCGGCGGCAACATCATGATGTTCATGAACCTGATCTGGGCCTGGGGACATCCGGAGGTCTACATCCTCGTGCTGCCGGCCTTCGGCATCTTCTCCGAGGTGGTCTCGACCTTCTCCGGCAAGGGGCTGTTCGGCTATCGCTCGATGGTGCTTGCGACCATGGCGATCTGCGTCATTTCCTTCATGGTCTGGCTGCATCATTTCTTCACGATGGGCGCGGGGCCGGACGTCAATGCCATCTTCGGCATCGCCAGCATGATCATCGCGGTGCCGACGGGCGTGAAGATCTACAATTGGCTGTTCACGATGTATGGCGGCCGCATCCGCTTCGCGACGCCGATGCTGTGGGCGGTCGGCTTCATGGTGACCTTCATCGTCGGCGGATTGACGGGCGTCCTGCTCGCGGTGCCGCCGGCCGACTTCATGCTTCACAACAGCATGTTCCTGGTGGCGCATTTCCACAACGTCATCATCGGCGGCGTGCTGTTCGGCGCCTTTGCCGGCTTCGAATACTGGTTTCCGAAGGCGTTTGGTTTTCGTCTCGACGAACGCTGGGGCAAGCTGGCGTTCTGGTTCACCTTCCTCGGCTTCTTCATCACTTTCATCCCGCTCTACATTGCCGGCATGCTCGGCATGACCCGGCGCATGCAGCATTACGACGTCGCGGCGTGGCGGCCCTGGATGATCGTTGCAGCAATTGGCATGGCCGTGCTGACGATCGGGGTGATCTGCCAGATCGTGCAACTCGTGGTCAGCATCCGCAACCGCGAGGCGCTGCGCGACCGCACCGGCGATCCCTGGGACGGCCGTTCGCTGGAATGGGCGACCTCGTCGCCACCGCCGGTGTTCAACTTCGCCTTCAATCCCGACGTGCGCGGCGAGGACGCCTATTGGGACATGAAAGTCCATGCCCAGCAGCAATCGCTCGAACGCGACAGGCCGGAATACCAGGACATCGAGATGCCCCGGAATTCCCCGACCGGCTTCGTCTGCGCGTTCTTCGCCACCATCATGGGCTTTGCGCTGATCTGGCATATCTGGTGGATGGTGATCCTGGGCGGGATCGGCGCGTTCGCGACCTTCGTCGTGTTCGCCTGGCGCGACCACGACGAATACGTCATTCCCGCGCAGGAGGTCGCCGCGATTGACCGCATCAATCTCGAGGAACGACGCAGCCTCGTCAGCATGGCGGGGCCGGTCTGATGGCGATGACCGCGACCGCCGGCCATGCGCATGCCGATCCCCATCACATCGGGCTCGTCATCGAGCATCCCGGACCCGCTTCGAAGCGGATCGTGACCGCCTACGGCTTCTGGGTCTTCCTGCTGTCCGACATCGTGATGTTCTCCTGCTTCTTCGCGGCCTATGCGGTGCTGTCTGGGCAGACGGCCGGCGGCCCGAAGGGCTCTGAGATCTTCGAGCAGAGGAATGTCGCGATCGAGACGGTCTGCCTGCTGTTGTCGAGTTTTACCTGCGGCATGGCCAGCATTGCCGCCGATGTGCGCAACCGGTTCTGGTTCTATCTCGGCATGGGCGTGACTTGTCTGTTGGGACTCATATTCCTGACGATCGAATTCCGCGAATTCGCCGACCTCGTCGCGCGCGGCTATGGCCCGTCGCGCAGCGCGTTCCTGACCGCGTTTTTCTCGCTGGTCGGCTGCCACGGCCTGCATGTCTCGGCCGGCGTGCTGTGGCTCCTCACCATGATGGCCCAGGTGTTTGCGAAAGGCTTTCGCGCCGACGTCCTGCGCCGGATGATGTGCTTTGCGCTGTTCTGGCACGCGCTCGACATCGTCTGGGTCGGGGTGTTCTCCGTCGTCTATTTGCTTGGGAGTGCCGCATGAGCGATCAGAGCCACGCGCGGAGCGACCACGACCTCGCGCCGGGCGAGGAAGAGCAACACAGTGTCGGCACCCGTATTCTCGGCTACGTCGTCGGCCTTGTCCTGGCGCTGCTGCTCACGGCGACGTCGTTCTTCATCGCCGGCACCGATCTGGTCTGGCAGCCCTCCATCCCGGTTGCGTTGATCGTGCTGGCGATCGCGCAGATGGGGGTCCATCTGGTGTTCTTCCTGCACATCACGACCGGTCCCGACAACACCAACAACGTGCTGGCGCTGGCCTTCGGCCTGCTGGTGGTCTTCCTGGTGGTGGGCGGCACGGTCTGGATCATGGCGCATCTGAACGCCAACATGCCGCCGATGGACCAGATCATGCGGATGCAGTGAAAGACCGCCCAAAAAAGAAGAGCCGCTTGTTGTGACAAGCGGCCCAAGTCTAGGGAGGAAACGCCCGAGCAGGGCAATCGGGCCGGAGCCGGATTGCTGCCAAGGAAACGCTCGCGCAAGCGCTTGCGTTACCTTTATGAGTGCAGCAACTCGCAAAGGAGTTCAATTCCGGATCAATACGGTCCCGGACTACTACTCACGGATGCGTGAGGGAATTATTCACTTCGGCCGACGGCAGTTATAGGCCTTGCGGAAGCCGGCCGCCTGGGCGTCGTCCTCCGAGCAGAACCAGCGGTCCGGCTTGGTGGTCGCCGGGTAGCTCGGGCAACCCCGCAAATGATAGATGCCGATATTGCCGGTGACGCGTGCGCGCACCGCGAGCTTTCCCTTGATGCTGCAACTCGGTGGCATCGTCAGCTCCTCCGGGAACAGCACGGCCCGAATTTCCTTGTCGCGGTCCGGGCGGCAGGCGGCGCCCAGCAGTGCGCCGTCCTTCTTGCCCGCGCGGAAGTCTTGCGGTGCAACAAAACAGCCCTTCCAGATCCCGGCGGCGGCTGACTTGGCCTCGGCCACGGCCGGCTTGACGTTCGCCTTGATCGGCTCCCGCGCAACCGCAAAGCCGAGCTTGACCAGCTGTTCGTTCAAGCTGGCCTTGTCGCCCTCGGCCGTGCAGATCGCCCGGTGCCGTTTGCCAAAACTCTTCTCCGGCCCGACATCGTCACAGCGCACGGAGCGCTTGTTGATCAGCTTCGCCAGCTGGTCGCGAGCCTCGATGCCGCAGGTCCAGGGATCGGCGTGGTCGTCGATGCAGACCTGGTCGAGCTCGGGCGCGTCGACGCCGTCGAGCCGGTAGGTAACGTCGCCAAGCTGGATGGAGTTGCCGTCGCGGACTGTCGCGGCGGCGGTCAGCGCGGAAGCCGGCTCGGAAGACGCCAGGACTCCGGACAAGGCGAAAAACAAAACGAGCGCAAAGGCGCGGGCGGCGGCAAAGACATTTCGGAAGGACATACGGTCTCGCTATCGATTGCTCGTGCGCCTGTTCCTAGCATCCGGATGTGGCGATACCAATGGTCTGCACCCTGCGAAGTGCGACATTCCGGCCCCGCGGCTTTACTCCCCGCCCGCTCTGACCCTATCGTTCGCGGGCCTTGCGGACCGTGCAGGCCGAATCGCCCGGGAAGCGGCGAGGGCGGGAGGAAAAGGTTGCGATGAAAGACCCCGTGGACGTGCTGATCATCGGCGCCGGCGCTTCGGGCGCGGCGGTGGCGTGGTCGCTGGCCGAGACCAAGATGCACATTCTCTGCCTGGAGCAGGGCGGCTGGATGAACCCGGCGGAATATCCCAGCACCGGCCGCGACTGGGAAGCCAAGTTCTACGGCGAGTGGTCGTCGAGCCCGAATATCCGCGGCCGGCCCGAGGACTATCCGATCAACGACGACAATTCGCCGATCAAGGTCGTGAACTACAATGCGGTCGGCGGCTCCACGGTGATGTACACCGCGCACTGGCCGCGGCTGCATCCCTCCGATTTCAAGGTGCGGACGCTGGACGGCGTCGCAGACGACTGGCCGATCGACTACGACACGCTGACCCCGTTCTTCGAGGAGAACGACCGGATCATGGGCACGTCGGGCTTGTCAGGCGATCCGCTCTCGCCGCTGACGCATCCGCCGATGCCGCAACAGCCGCTCGGATTGTCCGGCGCCATCATCGGCAAGGCCATGAACAAGCTCGGCTGGCACTGGTGGCCGTCGGATACAACGGTCGCGACGATGGATTACGAGGGCCGCGCGCGCTGCATCAATCTCGGCCACTGCACGCCGGCCTGCGCGCAAGGCGCAAAGTCCTCCACAGACATCACCTATTGGCCACAGGCGATCCGCGCCGGCGTCGAGCTGCGCACCCATTGCCGGGTGCGCGAGATCACCACCGACGAGAACGGTATGGCTTCGGGCGTGGTCTATTACGACAAGGACGGCGTCGAGCAGTTCCAGCCCGCGCATGTCGTCATCATCGCCTGCAACGGCGTCGGCACGCCACGGCTATTGCTGAATTCGGCGTCCTCGCGCTTTCCGAACGGCCTTGCCAATTCGTCGGGCCTCGTCGGCAAGAATTTGATGTTCCATCCCTACGCGCAGATCTACGGCTATGTGAAGGAGCCGACCGATAGCAACCGCGCGCCGCCGACCTGCCTGTGGAGCAAGGAGTGGTACGACACGGACCCCTCGCGCGGCTTCGTGCGCGGCTATGGCGTTCAGTTCGTGCGCGGGGCCGGACCGGTGTTTGAGGCTGTCGTCAGCGAGCAAAAGGGCATTCTGCCCTGGGGCGAGGATCATCACCGCGTCTTCCGCAAGCTCAACGGCCACCGGCTCGGATTTTCCGCGATCTGTGAGGATCTGCCGGAGGAGCATAATCGCGTCACGCTCGATCCCGTCCTGAAAGACAGCCACGGCATTCCCGCGCCGAAGATCGACTACACCATCAGCGAGAACAGCCGGAAGATGATGGAACATGCGCTGGCGCGTGGCCGGGAGGTTTTGGAGACCGCGGGCGCCACCGATATCTGCATCAACTCGCCGATCCCCTGGGGCGGTTGGCACCTGCTCGGCACCGCGCGGATGGGGACCGATCCCAAGAGCTCCGTGGTCAATGAATGGGGCCGCACGCACGACGTCAAGAATCTCTTCATCGTCGACGGCAGCATTTTTGTCACGTCAGGCGGCGTGAACCCGACCTCCACCATCCAAGCCCTCGCGCTCTACATCGCCGACCAGATGAAGCAGCGCCTCGCCAATTTGTTTGATTAAGGCCGCCATGTCCGCAGACAATCTCACGCGCACCCAACGCGACGACCTCCGCAGCATCGCCGCGATGATCGTTCCCGCCAGCGACGAGTACAAGGTGCCCGGCGCCGACGATCCCGCGATCCAGGCAGATATGCTCGCAACGCTTGGCCGCGATACCAAATTGGTCGCGGCCGCGCTGGATGATCTGGCGCGGCTGGCAGGAGCGCCGCTCGCCGAGCTCGATGCCGCCAGGCGCGATGCGGTGGCGCAGGAGTTTCGCAAACACGGCGGCGTCGCCGCCGCGACGCTCGTCCGTGTCGTGCTGCAATGCTACTACCGCGACGACCGCGTGCTGGGTTCGCTGGGGATCGAACTGCGGGCGCCATTCCCGAAGGGCCATGTGCTTCCGGATGGGGACTGGTCGCTGCTCGACCCGGTGAAGGCGAGGGCCGGTACGCTCAGGCGGGCGCCCTAGCCATCTGGGCAGTCCAGCCCTGCGCGCCCGGCTGGCACCTTGCGCGGCCGGGCACAGGCCACCATCTGTGTGAGCCTTCAAGGACTCTTGCCATGCTGGATTTCACCTCAGATATCGTCGATGACGCCGCGTCATCGCGAACGACGGCATCTGCGCCGGCCGATGACCGGGCGTTGCTGGACGCCTATTCCAATGCCGTGATCGATGTGACCGACCGGGTCGGCCCCGCGGTCGTGCGTGTCGAGACCGGGCCAAAAGTGCCGAACGGCCGTGAGCGCGGCGGACTCGGCTCGGGCATCGTGATCTCACCTGATGGCCTCGTCCTCACCAACAGCCACGTGGTCGGCACGTCGAAGGAGATCCGGCTGCGCGACGTCGAGGGCCATGTCGGCGAGGCCCAGGTGCTCGGCGTCGATCCCGACACCGACCTCGCGTTGCTGCGCGCCAATGGCGTGCGCGACTTACCCTATGCCGCGCTCGGCAACTCCAAGACCTTGCGCCGCGGGCAGCTCGTGATCGCGATCGGCAATCCGCTCGGCTTCGAATCGACCGTGACTGCCGGCGTGGTCTCGGCGCTCGGCCGCTCGATCCGCTCGGTCAGCGGCCGCACCATCGAGGACGTGATCCAGACCGATGCCGCGCTCAACCCCGGCAATTCCGGCGGCCCGCTGCTGTCGTCGAATGCCGAGGTGATCGGCATCAACACCGCCATCATCAACGGCGCGCAAGGCATCTGCTTCGCGGTTGCCAGCAATACCGCGCAATTCGTGCTGTCGGAGATCATCCGCCACGGCTATGTCCGCCGCGCCTATATCGGCGTCGCCGGACAGACCGCGCCGGTGCCGCGGCGGCATGCGGTGCTGGCCGGCATCGAAAACAAGATGGGCGCGCTGCTCGCGCAGATCGAGCCGGACGGTCCGGCGGCGAAGGCGGGACTGTTGCCCGGCGACGTCGTGATCAGGCTCGACGGCGTCGAGATCAACGGCGTCGACGATCTGATCCGCGTGCTCGATCGCGACCGGATCGGCCGGCGCCTCGCCTTGGACGTGCTGCGGCTCGGCCGCCTGCGGGCGATCGACATCGATCCGATCGAGCGTAAGCCGCAGCGCTAGCGTCGGCCCCTCCGGGCGAGGTATGACGGTGTCATGCCTCGTCCCCGGAACCCCGCCGCATGATGCCGGCGCATGAGACCTACGAC
>NZ_AJQF01000059.1:0-14404 GCF_000261705.1 Bradyrhizobium genomosp. III
TGCTGGTGATCGAGAAGACCGCGTTCGTCGGCGGCACCACCGCGTGGTCCGGCGGCATGGTCTGGATCCCCGCCAATGCTAAGATGAAGGAGGCCGGGCTCTCCGACAGCGTCGCGGATGCCGTCCAATATCTGTCGAGCACGGTGCCCGAGCCCGCCAATGCCGGCCTGCGTGCCGCCTTCCTCGCGCGCGGGCCCGAGGCGATCGCCTATCTCGAAGCCAACACGGAAGTTCGTCTCCAGCCGGTGAAGACCTGTCCGGATTGTTATCCGGAGCGGCTGGGCGCAACGTCTGGCGGCCGCGTGCTGGAGCCGGTCGGTTTCGCTGGCACGCGGCTCGGCGCCGCTTTTGCGCGATTGCGGCCACCGCTGCCGGAGTTCACCCTGTTCGGCGGGATGATGGTCAATCCTCTCGACGTTCCGCATTTGCGCAGCGTTGGAAAATCGCTGCGCTCGACCATGCGCGCGGCGCGGCTGGTCTCTCGATATGCGCTGCAGCGGCTGCGCAGCCCGCGCGGAACGTCGCTGCATCTCGGCAACGCACTTGCCGCGCAGCTCTATGCTTCGCTGCTGGCGCGGCAGGTCGAAGTTCTCTTCAGCGCCGACGTCGAAGACCTCTCGATGCAGGGCGAACGCGTCAGCGGCGTGGTGATCCGTCATGGCTCCCGCGATCGGCCCATCGCAGCGCGCCGCGGCGTGGTGCTGGCGACCGGCGGCTTTTCGCACGATTCGAGCTTGCGCAAGCGCTTCTTCCCGGCGGCGGCTGGATTTGTCTCGGCGACCAACCCCTCCAGCACCGGCGACGGACTTCGGCTCGCGGCAACGACTGGTGCCGCGCTCAATACGGACGCGACCAGCCCGGCCTATTGGGTGCCGGCCTCGCTGTTCCGCCGCGCCGACGGCAGCCGCGGCGTGTTCCCGCACCTTGTGACCGACCGCGCCAAGCCCGGTGTGATCGCCGTCAACGCAGCGGGCCGGCGTTTCGTCAACGAGGCGCTGTCCCACCACGAGTTCGTGCTCGCCATGCTCCGTCATGGCGATGGCGAGCCGGACCGGCCGTTCTATTTGATCTGCGACCGCCGGTTCCTGTGGGCTTACGGCCTCGGCCGCATCAAGCCGTTCACGCGCAGCTATCGGCGCTATGTGGCGAGCGGCGAGTTGGTCGAGGCGCCTGATATCGCGGGGCTCGCGGCGAAGATCGGCGTCCAGCCGCCGGTGCTGGCGGCGACGGTCGCGAGCTACAACGAAGGCGCGAAGGAGGGGCGCGATGGCGAATTCGGCCGCGGCAGCACCATCTACCAGCGCCATCTCGGCGATATCAGCCACAAGCCCAATCCCTGCGTTGCGCCGATCGTCCGCGCGCCGTTGTTCGCGATGCGCATCCATCCGGCTGATCTCGGCACGGCCATCGGCATGAAGGTCGATGCGCAAGCCCGTGTGCTGCGCGAGGGCGGCACGCCGATCGCCGGCCTCTACGCCTGCGGCAACGACATGGGCTCGATCATGAACGGCAATTATCCGGCGCCGGGGATCACGTTAGGGCCGGCGCTGACGTTCGGGTATATTGCGGGGCGGCACCTGGCGGAGGGGGCGATGATAGCGCCGAGTGCTGCGAAGGCGGTTGTCTGAGGAGCGCACCCGCTATATCCGCGCCATTGCGAGCGTAGCGACTTGTCCGCCGAAGCCTTGGCGAAGGCGGAAGCAATCCAGAATCCTTCGTGGAGGCAGTCTGGATTGCTTCGTCGCATCAGCGCAAAATTGCTGCGCAATTTTGTCGCGAGCTCCTCGCAATGACGCGTGGAGAGAGCTTGCGTCCTCACCGCTACTCCGCCGCCGCCGCAAAACGGCTGTTCTCCAGCTCCGCCTCCAGCCGCGCCGTCTCGGCCGCTGCCAGCTTGATATTGGCCTCCTTGACGTGGCCGAAGCCTCGGATCGTCTCGGGCACCCTCGCGAGCCTTGCCAGCAGCGGGATCTGCTCTGCCTTCAAACCCGCGATCCGCTGATCGATCATGCCGAGATAATCTTCAACCAACTTCCGCTCGGTCCGACGCTCCTCGGTGCGGCCGAACGGATCGAACGTGCCACCGCGCAGGAATTTCAGCTTGGCGAGAACGCGGAAGGCATGGATCATCCAGCCGCCGAACTCCTGCTTCTGCAGCCGGCCTGTCGTCTTGTCGCGCTTCGCGAAGATCGGCGGCGCCAGATGGTATTTCAGGGTGAAGTCGCCGTCGAATTTTTCGGACACCTTGTTAGCAAAGCTGCCGTCGGTGTAGAGCCGCGCGACCTCGTACTCATCCTTGTAGGACATCAGCTTGAACAGGTTTTTCGCGACGGCCTCGGTCAGCTCGGTTGACGCTGGCGAAGCCGCACTCTCGGCTTGGCGCACCTTGGCAACAGCCGCGAGGTAGCGGCCGGCATAGGCTTTGTCCTGATAGCTGGTCAAGAACGCCGCGCGGGTGGCGATGATGTCGTTGAGCGACTTCACGGGCGCGGATGCACGGCTCTTGAACTGGAGCACGCTGCGCACCCGCGACATGTCGTGGGCGGCCATGCGCCCCCAGGTGAAGGCGAGCTTGTTCATCTCGATCGCGGCGCCGTTGATTTCGATGGCGCGCAGCAGTGCCTCCAGCGACAGCGGGATCGCGCCCTTCTGGAAGGCAAAGCCGAGCATGAAGGGGTTGGTCGCGATGCTGTCGCCCAACAGCGCGGCGGCAATGCCGGTGGCATCGATGATATCGAGGTTCTTGTCTCCGACGGCGTCGCGCAGCACGGTCTGCATCGTGCCCATCTCGAAGTCGAGATCGGGATTTTGCACGAAGCTCGCGGTCGGCTGCAGGTCGGCGTTGATATAGGCTTTGGTCACGCCGCGCTCGGCACGGCTGAGCGCGGTGGGGCCGGCCGAGACGATCATGTCGCAACCGAGAATGACGTCAGCGCCGCCGGTGGTGATGCGGACCGCGGAGATGTCCTCCGGTCTCCGTGCGATGCGGACATGGCTCATCACGGCACCGTTCTTTTGCGACAGGCCGGTGAAGTCGAGCGCCGAGCAGCCGCGGCCGTCGACATGGGCGGCCATGCCGAGCAGCGCGCCGATGGTGATGACGCCGGTGCCGCCGATGCCGGTGACGAGGATGTTGTAGGGCGCGTCCAGCTCGCGTGCGGGCGGCAGCGGCAGGTCGGCGAAGAGCTGGCCTGAATCGACGGCCGAAGTCTTCATGCGCTTGAGCGAACCGCCGTGCACGGTCACGAAACTTGGGCAGAAACCCTCGACGCAGGAAAAGTCCTTGTTGCAGTTCGACTGGTCGATCTGGCGCTTGCGGCCGAACTCGGTCTCGAGCGGTTGCACCGAGACGCAGTTGGAGGCCTGCGAACAGTCGCCGCAGCCTTCGCAGACCAGCTCATTGATGAAGGCGCGCTTGGCGGGATCGGGATAGAGCCCGCGCTTGCGGCGGCGGCGCTTTTCCGCCGCGCAGGTCTGGTCGTAGATGATGACCGTGAGACCCTTGATGTCGCGCAGGTCGCGCTGCACGGCATCGAGCTCGCGGCGATGGTGGATAGTCGCGCCTTGCGGGAAGTAGTTTCCTTGCGGGTACTTGCTCGGATCGTCCGAGACGATTGCAAGACGCTTGACGCCCTCGGCCCAGACCTGATGCGCGATCTGCGCGACATTGAAGGCGCCTTCGGCGGGCTGGCCGCCGGTCATCGCGACGGCGTCGTTGTAGAGGATCTTGTAGGTGATGTTGATGCCGGCGGCGGAGGCGGCGCGAAGCGCAAGCAGGCCGGAATGGGTGTAGGTGCCGTCGCCGAGATTCTGGAAGATGTGCGTCTCGGTGGTGAAGGGCGATTGCCCGATCCAGTTCACGCCCTCGGCGCCCATATGCGAGATCAGATCGGTGCGGCGGGTCGGCATGCTCAGGGCCATGCCGTGGCAGCCGATGCCGGCCATGGCGCGGCTGCCTTCGGGCACGCGCGTCGAGGTGTTGTGCGGGCAGCCCGAGCAGAAGAACGGCGTGCGCGCGAGCTTGATCTGCGTGTTGGCGGTGACCGGATTGTCGAAGGCCTCCAGCCGCGCGAGCCGCTGCTCCAGCACCGGGCTGTGATGGCCGAGCTTGCGCAGCCGTGCCACCAGCGCGCCCGCGACGATGGTCGGCGTCAGTTCGCCTTCGCTCGGCAGCAGTGGCGCGCCGCGCTCGTCGCGTTTTCCAGTGACGGTCGGGCGTCTGGACACATCGATATTGTAGAGGATGCGCATCAGCTGGTCTTCGATGAATCCGCGCTTCTCCTCGACCACGAGCACGTCTTGCAGACCCTCGGCGAAACGCTTGGCGCCGCTCTCCTCCAGCGGCCAGGTCAGCGCGACCTTGTAGATGCGAAGGCCCAGATCCTGCGCGTCCTTGTCGGTGATGCCGAGATCAGCCAGCGCCTGGCGCAGATCGAGATAGGCCTTGCCGGTCGCGACGATGCCGAGCCGCGCCGGCTTTGAATCGAGCACGATGCGGTCGAGCTGGTTGGCGCGCGCGAAGGCCTGCACTGCGGCCATTTTCGGGCCGAACAGGCGCCGCTCCGCCTCCAGCGGCGGATCGGGCCAGCGGATGTTGAGGCCGCCGGGTGGCATCTCGAAATCGTCGGGCAGCACGATCCTGATGCGTTCCGGATCGCTGTCGATCGACGCCGAGCTTTCCACCGTCTCGCTGATGGCCTTGAAGCCGACCCAGCAGCCGGAGAAGCGCGACAGCGCGAACCCATAGAGACCGAGATCGAGATAATCCTGCAGCGTCGCCGGATTGATTACGGGGATCAGCGCCGCCGCGAACACCTGCTCGCTCTGATGCGCCAGCGTCGAGGACTGGCAGCCATGGTCGTCGCCGGCGAGCGCGAGCACTCCGCCATTGAGTGACGTGCCGGCCGCGTTGGCATGCTTGAGCGCATCGACCGAGCGGTCGACGCCGGGGCCCTTGCCGTACCAGATGCCGAACACGCCATCGACCTTGGCGCCGGGAAACAGCCCGACCTGCTGGCTGCCCCAGACCGCGGTTGCAGCCAGATCCTCGTTCAGGCCAGGGACGAAGGCGATGTCGTGCTGCTGGAGGTGCGACTTCGCGCGCCACAACGCGTGGTCGTACATGCCGAGCGGGGAGCCGCGATAGCCGGAGATGAATCCGCCGGTGTTGAGACCCTGGAGCCGGTCGCGTTCGCGCTGCAACATCGGCAAGCGAACCAGAGCCTGTGTGCCGGACAGGAAGATCCGCTTCGATTCGAGCCGGTATTTATCGTCCAGCTCGACCTGCAACAGCGTCATGTCGGGGATCCTTGTTGTCCTGGTCCGGCGAGGGATTTTGCGCCGCGGGAGATTTGCGGCCTTGCGAAGCGGAAGATACCCAGTCAAGAGCATGGGCCGGCGAAGTCAATATCGCTGGCCGCATCCGTGGCGCTCCTGCTAGTCATGGCTTCCAGTGGAGAACATCATGGCTGCAAAGGCATTCGACACCGAGATCACAGCGACGGCTGAGGCCCTGATCGGACCGTGGCGCCAGCCGCGTCAGATGCTGCAAGCGCAAACCTACGACGCGCACGCGTCCATTCACGACGACGCCACCGCGCAGAAGCTCGGCTTCAAGGGCGGTACCATCGAGGGCCCGACGCATTTCAGCCAGTTCGCCCCGCTCGGCGCGCAGCTGTGGGGACGCGCCTGGTTCGAGACCGGCTGCCTGTCCGCGCATTATCGCAGCGTCTGCTATGAGGGTGAGGAGGTGCAAGCGATCCTGTCGAAGCCACTGCCCGGGACGAGCCAGTGCCAGATTCGAATGGTCAAGCGCGATGGCACGGAGGTGCTGCGCGGCACGGCCTCCGTCGGCGAACCGCACGCCGCGACCGCGCTGGAGGCGCGCCTCGCCGAGCTCAAACCGCTCGCCGATCCCGTCATCCTGCGCGACGTCAAGGTGGCACAGACCGGCAAGCGGCAGACGGTCCGCATGGCGTTTGATCAAACCATGGGCGACCTTTATCCCTTCTCGCTGCGGCAGAAGCTCGCCGTCATCACCGAAAACTCGCCGTACTATTCGGGCGTCGACAACCCCTGGGGCAGACCGATCGTCCCGATGGAGATGCTGAGCGTGCTGTTCCAGTATCGCTCGAAGGACGATCCGCTGCCTGCCAAGGGGCCGGCAGTCGGCTTGTTCGCCGACCAGGAGATCAGGCTGGTGAAGGGGCCGCTCTTCGTCGACGAGGACTACGAAGTCGAGCGCGAGATCGTCGCGCTTTCCGGCAGCCGCCGCACCGAAAGCGCCTGGGCCAGGACGCGTGTGTTCGACAAGGCGGGCACGATGGTGGCCACCATGCTGCTGAACATGGCGACGATGAAGGACTCCTATGCGCCGTACGAGGAAGAGTATCGGCAGGTGTATGGGGCGTAGGGGCGAGCCGCGAGTGCTTCGCCTCTCCCCGCTCGCGGGGAGAGGCCGGATTGCATCGAAGATGCAATCCGGGTGAGGGGGACTCTCCGCGAGTCCGTCTCTCACCGTGATTGCGGAGGCAGCCCTCACCCCGACCCTCTCCCTGTAAGAACGGGGAGAGGGAAAAGAGAGAGCGTCGCCTCGGCATGACGGCGGAGGCCGCCCATCCTCTAGGCAAATGCCCGCCGCGAAGTCGTCGCACAGGGAATATGCAGACGCCGATCGCCGACGTAACCTTCTGACCACACAACGAATTCCCTAACGTCCGGCGCGCCATCGCAATTGTACACAATGGCACGGCGCTTGCAGAACTCCGGCAAAGAGAGTTCTCGCGAGGGGCGGGCGTCATGCTGGACTCGAGCAAGCCGACATTGGGCGTCATCAACGCCGAGCCCGAGCCGATCAAGCTCGACTGGCCGAGCACCGCGCTTCTCATCATCGACATGCAGCGCGACTTCATGGAGCCCGGCGGCTTTGGCGAGACGCTCGGCAACGACGTCAGCCAGCTCGCGCGCGCGGTGAAGCCGATCGGCGCGGTGCTGACGGCGGCGCGGGACACCGGCATGCTGGTGATCCACACCCGCGAGGGCCATCTGCCCGATCTCTCCGACGCGCCGCCGGCGAAAGTCGAGCGCGGCGCGCCGAGCCTGCGCATCGGCGATCCCGGCCCGATGGGCCGCATCCTCATCCGCGGCGAAGCGGGCCACGACATCATTCCTGAGCTCTACCCGCTCGACAGCGAGATCGTGATCGACAAGCCCGGCAAGGGCGCGTTCTACGCCACCGAGCTTGGCGACGTGCTGGAGAAATACGGCATCGAGAATCTGCTGGTGTGCGGCGTCACCACTGAAGTGTGCGTCAACACCACGGTGCGCGAGGCCAATGACCGCGGCTACCGCTGCGTCGTCATGTCGGACGGCTGCGCGTCCTACTTCCCCGAGTTTCACGAGATGGGCCTGAAGATGATCAAGGCCCAGGGCGGCATCTTCGGCTGGGTCGCAACCTCGGCCGCGGTTCTGGAGGCAATGAAGGTTTCGACCACATAGGGGTATTGTCATGAGCATATTGACGGGGACGGCCGGCAAGTCTGAGTTCAATACGTCTGAGTACAAGCCGGCACTATGGACATCGGGCGACTGGAATGCGTTTTTCGGCTTCGGCACCAACATCCTCGTCAACATGCTGGTGCTCACGGGCCTGTTGCGCTTCGTCCTGAAGATGCCTGATAGTCTGGTGTTCGGCCGCATCCTCCCCGCGCTCGGGCTGATGATGTGCCTCTCGACTTTCTACTACGCCTACCTCGCCTACCGTCTGGCGCAGAAGACCGGCCGTAACGACGTCTGCGCGTTGCCCTCGGGCGTCAGCGTGCCGCACATGTTCATCGTCACCTTCGTGATCATGCTGCCGATCACGCTGAAGACCGGCGATCCGCTCAAGGGCTGGTCCGCCGGCCTCGTCTGGGTATTCTTCCAAAGCTTCATCCTCATGATCGGCGGCTTCATCGCGCCGTTCATCCGCAAGATCACGCCGCGCGCGGCGTTGCTCGGCACGCTCGCCGGTGTCTCCGTCACCTTCATCTCGATGCGGCCGGCGCTGGAAATGTACATGACGCCGCAGATCGGCCTCGTCTGCTTTGCCATCATCCTGGTGAGCTGGTTTGGCGGCGTGAAATATCCGCGCGGCATTCCCGCAGGCCTCGTCGCCATCGCCGTCGGCATGATCATCGCATGGGGCTCGAACCTGTTCGGGCTCGGTCTCGGTGGACTAAGCGTCAAGGGTGTCGGCGATGCCTTTGCCAATTTCGGCTTCTCGGTGCCGCTCCCCGCCGTAGGCTACGTCTTTTCCGGCTTCGAATTCCTTGGCATCATCCTCGTCACCGCCATTCCGTTTGGCATCTATGACCTCGTCGAAGCCATGGACAATGTCGAGAGCGCGGAAGCCGCCGGCGACGAATATCCGACCACGCGGGTACTCACGGCCGACGGCGTCGTCAGCCTGATCGGCTGCCTGATGGGCAATCCCTTCATCAACGCCGTCTATATCGGCCATCCCGGCTGGAAGGCGATGGGCGGCCGCATCGGTTACTCCGCGGCAACCGGCATCATGGTGATCGTGCTGGCCTGGTTCGGCATCATCTCGGTGCTGCTGGCGCTCGTGCCCGTGGTCGCGATCTCGCCGATCCTGCTCTACATCGGCATGCTGATCGGGGCGCAGGCGTTCCAGACCACGCCGGTCAAGCACGCGCCCGCGATCGTGCTGGCGCTGACGCCGCATCTGGCGGCCTGGGCCAAGCTGCAGATCGACACGATGCTCGGCTCGACCATGAATGCGGCGGCAACCGTCGGCGGCATGGCCGCCGACAAGGCGGACGCGGTGAAGGCCGCCGCGATCGCAGCGTTGCCGCAGCAGGGCGTGTTCTACCACGGGCTCGAAGTCATGGGCGGCGGCTCCATCCTCGGCGGCCTCATCCTGGGCGCGATCGGCGTCTTCATCATCGAGCGCGACTTCGAGAAGGCATCAGGCTTCGCGCTGGTCGGTGCGGTCCTGACCTATTTCGGCTTCATGCATGGCGAGGCCGTCGGCATTGGCGGTGGATTCGGTGTCACGCCCGCCGTCGCGCTGGCCTACGCTGCGATGGCCGCCGGCCTGTTCGCGGCCAGCAAGCTCGGCGCCAGCGAACACTATGCCGCACATCCGGAGATGTCGGCCGCGCCGGCGGAGTAGTCAACGAGGTCAAGCTCCTTGCGGAACGGCTGGGTGATCCCAGCCGTTCTCGTTCAGGGCCGTACGGCCGGCGTCTCCATCGGCAGGCCGCGCGCCCGCGACATCAGATAAAGCTCGAGCGCGACCAGCTCGGGCGAGCCGTAATCATAGGCCTGGGCGCGGACGCCGCTCATGCAGCTGCGCAGCCGCCGCTCCAGCGATCCCAGCGTTTGCCATTCGAGGCGGTAGAGCGGATAGCCGGTCGGCTGTCCTTGCGTGACCGGCGCGCCCGCAAGGCGCTTGTCGAAATTGTCGTCGTGGCAATTGGTGCAGGCGAGGTTGAGTTGGCCCTCCCGCTGCATGAAGAGGTCGCGGCCTTGCGCCACGAAGGGCTTTGCTTGCGGATCGTCGCCGGCGGTGATCGCGACACCGCGCGATTGATGGGCAACGAAGGCGGACAGCGCCAGGAGGTCGCGGCTCTCGTAAGGCAGTGGCGGCGCCTGCTGATGATTGGCGCGGCAGAGATTGATGCGCTGGTCGAGCGTGACGGGGCGACTGAGCGTCTTGTCGATGGCCGGATAGCGCGTAGCGACGCCCTTCATGCTGCTGTGCGCATCGCCATGGCAATCCGCGCAGGCTTTCTCCGCGCTGCCGGACTTCTTCGTCCAGAGCTGTTCGCCGTCGAGCACGAACAGCATGCCCGGATTGGAGGTGTCGTCATCCTGCATGGCGCGCGTGTCCGGGCCCATGAAGGAGTAGCCGGACCGGCGCGCATCGGGCGGGATTTCACCGGCGAGCAGGGCTGGGGCCGCGGCGAACAAGGCCGCTGCTGCTATCGTGTGCCAAACGCTCATTCGACAGTGATCGACGCCGACGCAGTGGACGAATAGCCGTTGTCGCCGATCCATTCGAACTCGAACTTGCCGCTTTCCCTGGCGACCGTGAAGAACGACAGATAAGGATTGGCTGCGATCGCCGGAAACAGGTCGGCGCGAAAGACCTCGGCGCCATTGTAGAGGCAGGTGAAGCTCGTGATGATGTCGCGCGGCACCAGCTTGCCGTCCACGGTGTGGCGGAAGCCCGTCTCCATGATGTGCGAGGTCAGCGTGCGGATCTCGATAACGTCGCCGCGCTTGGCCTTCGCGGGAACGTTGATGAGCGCGGCCATCAGTTCATCTCCTCGGTGCAGGCGGCCAGCGTCACGACCACGTCGACGGCGACCTGCCAGAACGTGTCGTCGGACAGGCGCGCGATCGCAACCACCTTCTGGGTGTCTGCGAGGCGGATGCGGGTCGCGACCTGGGCGCGGCCGCAGGAGGGGCCGAGATAGAAATTGCCGATGTTCGGCTGCGGGTTCTTCTCGTTGAAGATGTGGATGCTCTTGACGTGGTCGTCAGCGGTCATCGGGCTTGCAACGCTCACCATCATCGGCACGGTGTTGCCGTTCTCGACCAGCGGCGGAATGTCGAGCTTCACCCTGCCGGTGCGAATCGGCGCTTCGCCGACGACGTTGCGGATCGCGGTATTGAGCATCGCTGGGGTCGCGTGAAGCGGACGCAGGGTGACGATCGGGATCGTGCCGGCGGCAGTGACGCCTCCGGCGAGGCTCAAAAATTGTCGTCGCGTGGTTGGCATGAACAGTCCTAGTCGCGAAGCGTTGCAAGAAAAGCCACGATGTCCTCGATCTCCGCCGCCGACAATATCGGCTTGCCGGTGAAGTTGCGCCCGACCCGCACGAAGCCGTCAATGCGATAATAGGACGGCATGATGGTCTCCGGGTTGAAGCGGGCCGCATCGACCAGCCGAAGCCGCAACTGGCTCACCGACCAGCGGTTCCCGGCGCCTGTGAGGTCAGGTGCGAGATCGCCCTGGAACCGCGTTTCCGGGAAGGGACCGGAATGGCAGAGGATGCAGGTCGTGGTGCGCGCCAGCACCAGCGCGCGGCCGCGCACGGCATCGCCTGGCGTGCCCGTGAGCGATTCCACTATGCCGTCGCCGGCTACCTTGTAGGAGGCGAGTTCGTCCGCGCGCGCAACGCTGACGAGGGCGAGACTGGCGGCGATCAGCGCCACGCCATGGACGGAGGATTTAGCCAAAGGTGTCCGCCGTGATGGTTTGAAACCAGCGCTCGGCTTCGGTCGCCTCGCGGGCGCGCAATTCGCGCGGGGCAGCGACCGGGCTCGTCGCGCCGCCTTCGACCTCGGCGAAGATGTCGCCTTTCGGCTGGTAGTTGCCGGCGAGGGAGAAGCCGTAACCGGGTGCCACGGTATTGTAGCAGACGCCTGTCAGCCGCGGCATTTCCGGCGCGCGGCCCGCGAGCAAAGCAACGATGGCAGCGGCGCAAGCCTTGCCTTGCCCGCTTGCGGCCGAGGCCGATTTGGGAATGCCGCCGCCGAGACAGGCGTCGCCGATGACGTGGATGTTCTTGACGAGCTTCGACTCGAAGGTCACGGGGTCGATCGGGCACCAGCCGGTCGCATCCGTAGCGCCCGCGATCGCGGCAATACGCCCCGCGCGCTGCGGCGGGATGACGTTGGCGACATCGGGCGTGTAGTTGCCGAACTCCGTGATGATGGTCCTGGTTGCAGGATCGACCGAGGTCACGCGGCCGCCTTGCGACAGCGCGACGCGCTCGATCATGTCGCCGTAGAGCTCCTTCCACGCCTTCTCGAACAGCCGCTGCTGGGAGAAACCGTCCTTGGCGTCGAGCACCAGCACTTTTGAGCGTGGCTTGTTCGTCTTCAGATAATGCGCGATCAGGCTGGCACGCTCGTAAGGTGCGGGCGGGCAGCGCGAGGGATTGGCCGGGATTGCAATGGCGACCGTGCCGCCGTCAGCCATTGCCTCCAGCTGCCTGCGCAGCAACAGCGTTTGCACGCCGGCCTTCCAGGCGTGCGGTATTTTCTCCGATGCAGCGTCGTCATAGCCGGGCAGGGCTTCGAAGTGGAAGTCGATGCCGGGCGAAATGACGAGGCGGTCATAAGCAAACGTGGCGCCATCGGCGGCCGTCACGCTGCGCTTTTGCGCGTCGACGGCCGTAGCGGCCTGAGCGGCGACGGTGATGCCCTCGGCGGCGAGCCTGTCATAGCCGAACTGCTGCGCTTCGATCTCGCGCAGGCCGGCGATCACCTCGTTGCTGAAGGGGCACGACGTGAAGGTCTTGTTCGGCTCGATCAGCGTCACCTGCAAGCCCGCCTGCGCGCGCTTGAGCGCCCGCGCGCAGGCCGCGCCGCCAAAACCGCCGCCGATCACGACGATGCGGCCTGCCGATTGCGCGCGCAGGATGGAGGGGACGGCGAACGATGTGGCCGCGGCGGTGATGCCGAGAAGGGCATTCCGCCGTGTCACCGGCGCATTCATGAATTTTGTCCGCAAAATACCGCGGCGGCCGATAGGCCGCCGCGGCTGCTCTTAGGCGAAGGTGATATTCTGGTCCCGCAGCGGCACCGAGCGGATGCGCTTGCCGGTCGCGGCGAAGTACGCATTGAGCACCGCCGGCGCGGCGACGCCGATGGTCGGCTCGCCGACACCGCCCCAGAACCCGCCGCTCGGCACCATCACCGATTCCACCTTCGGCATCTCGTTGATGCGCATCGAGTTGTAGGTGTCGAAGTTGGTTTGCTCGATCTTGCCGTCCTTGACGGTGCAGCCGCCGTAGAACAGCGCGGATAGGCCATAGACGAAGGAGCCCGCGATCTGCCGCTCGACCTGCGCCGGATTGACGACGTAGCCGGGGTCGGTGGAGGCGACGATGCGATGCACCTTGATCTTGCTGCCGTCGGTCACCGAGATCTCGGCGGCGCCGGCGACATAGCTGCCATAGCCCATGACCTGGGCGATGCCGCGGTAAACGCCCTGCGGCGCCGGCGTGCTCCAGCCGATCCTCTCGGCGACCGCATTGAGCACCGCCAGATGCTTGGGATGGTTGCCCATCAGCTTGCGGCGGAATTCGAGCGGGTCCTGGCCCGCGGCCTGGGCCAGCTCGTCCATGAAGCATTCCATGTAGATCGCGTTGTGATTGACGTTGACGCCGCGCCAGAAGCCGGGCGGAACGTGCGGGTTGCGCATCGCGTGCTCGACCAGCAGGTTCGGCACCGAATAGCCGAACGCGGCTTCGCCGGATTGGGCGACGCCCTGGAAGGCGGCCGGATCCATGCCGTTCTGCAGCGCTTCGGGGCGCAGCGAGAACAGGATCGATTGCCCGGACAGTCGATAGTGCAGCGCGACCAGGTTGTTGTCGGCGTCGAACGCGCCGGTCATCTTGCACTGGGTGATCGGGTGATACCGGCCGTGCGCCATGTCCTCTTCGCGCGACCACAACAGCTTGACCGGCGTGCCCGGCATCTGCTTGGCTATCATGACGGCCTGGCGGACATAGTCGGTCTGGCCGCGCCGGCCGAAACCGCCCCCTAACATCACCTTGTGCACGTCGCACTTGTCGGCCGGCAGGCCGGAAGCCTCCAGCACCGCTGCGAACGCCGCCTCGCCATTCTGCGTGCCGCACCAGACCTCGCATTTGTCCGCGGTGTAGAGCGCGGTGGCGTTCATCGGCTCCATCGTGGCGTGGTTCTGGTAGGGATAGGAGTAGACGGCCTCGACCTTCTTTGCCGCATTCGCAATCGCCGCCTTGGCGTCGCCGTTCTTGTTGCCGACATAGGCCGGCTGGTCGTTGTTGAGGCCTTCGGCCAGCCACTTCGCAATCGACTCGCTGGAGACTTTTGCGTTGTCGCCCTCGTCCCAGACGATCGGCAACGCCTCCAGCGCGGTCTTGGCGTGCCACCAGGTGTCGGCATCGACCGCGACCGCGGTATCGCCGACCTTGACGACTTTCTTGACGCCTTTCATGCTGGCGATCTTGGCTTCGTCAAAGCTCTTCAGCTTGCCGCCGAACACGGGGCAATCCTTGATCGCGGCATTCAGCATGCCTGGCAGCTTGATGTCGGCGCCGTAGATCATGGCGCCGGTGGTCTTGTCGACGGTGTCGAGCCGCTTCACGCCCTTGCCGATCAGCTTCCAGTCCTTCGGATCCTTCAGCTTGACGTCCGCCGGCGGCGTCAGCTTGGCGGCGGCTTCGGCTACCTTGCCGTAGGTCGTGGTCTTGCCCGATGGCGTATGGGTGATGACGCTGTTAGCGGCCGCGCATTCGGAGGCCGGCACCTTCCATGCGTCGGCGGCGGCCTGGATCAGCATCACGCGCGCGGTGGCGCCGCCCTTGCGGACATAGTCCTGCGAGGAGCGGATGCCGCGGCT
>NZ_AJQF01000060.1:0-14733 GCF_000261705.1 Bradyrhizobium genomosp. III
GCTTGCGGGCAACGCTCTGGCCGGGTGTCGGATATTCGGTCGTGACCTTGGTCCAGTCGCATTCGAGCTCCTCGGCGACGAGCTGGGCGAGACCGGTGAGCGAGCCCTGGCCCATCTCGGAGCGGGCGATGCGGATCACGACGGTGTCGTCGGGCCTGACCACGACCCAGGCGCCGATCTCGGGCGAGCCGTCGGCCGCACGGACCACGGCGGGCCCGCCGAAGGGGAGGTCGAGGCCGATGGCAAGGCCGGCGCCGAGCGTGGCGCTGCCGATGACGAAGGCGCGGCGGTTGAGCCGCGGCGAGATATGCTTATTCATGTGGGGATTTCCTTACGCGCTTGCGATCGTGTGGATCGCTTCGCGCACCTGCTGGAAGGTGCCGCAGCGGCAGATATTGGTGATTGCCTCGTCGATATCGGCGTCGGTGGGCTTCGGCTTCTCGTTCAGCAGCGCCGCCACCGCCATGATCATGCCGCTCTGGCAATAGCCGCATTGCGGCACGTCCTGGGCGATCCAGGCCTCCTGTACCTTGTGCAGCGTATCCCCGGAGGCGAGCCCCTCGATGGTGGTGATCTTCTTGCCCTCGGCTTCGCTGACCGAGACGCCGCAGGAGCGGGTGGCGACGCCTTCGATGTGCACGGTACAGGCGCCGCATTGTGCAATGCCGCAACCATATTTGGTGCCCGTCAGGCCGGCATTCTCGCGAATCGCCCAGAGCAGCGGCGTATCCGGCTCGACGTCGAGTGTGAAGGTTTTTCCGTTGATTGTTAGGTTTGCCATCGCAGTCCCCTGATTGGCCCAATCCACCGATTGAACTCAGGGGCGCAATGTGTCCGGCAAACTGGAACTGTTCAAATCAACAGTCCGAGGGGTGAAATGCGAAGAATTACGCCTCCGAGGGAAGATTGTGGGGAGGGTGGTGTTTTGTCTCGCCCTCCATCATGGTTGATTCGGTCGACCTTCCGCGGGCGCCAATCCATGGGTCTGAGGCGACGCCCGGCTGTGAAGGCCGGTTCCATGGCCGGTCGAGGCCACGGCGACAGTTTGTCCCTTTTGCCGGGGTGCAAGACGCAGGCGCTTTGGTACACTGCGCCGACGCCAGAAGGAGTTCCATGAACGTGCCGAGTCCCAACGTACTGATGCTGTACCCGCTGTTCTCGGCAGAGTCCTTCTGGACCTTTGGCGAATCCTGCAAGGTATTGGGCGTAAAGCGCCCGGCCGCTCCTTTGGGCCTGATCACCGTTGCCGCAATGCTGCCCGAAAGCTGGACGGTCCGGCTGATCGATTGCAACACGGCGTCCTTCAACGACGAGGATCTCGCCTGGGCCGACGTCGTCTTCACCGGCGGGATGATGCCGCAGCAGGCCGACACGCTGCGTCTGATCGAGCTCTGCCGCGCGGCCGGCAAGCCGGTGGTCGTGGGCGGTCCCGATCCGACTTCAAGCCCCCACATCTATGAGCGGGCCGACTTCCGGGTGCTCGGCGAGGCCGAGAGCGTCATCGACGAATTCATTGCGGCCTGGGAGGGTGGCGCGCGGAGCGGCGTCTTCACCGCACCGAAATTCCAGGCGGACGTGACCAAGACGCCGGTGCCGCGTTTCGACTTGCTCAAGTTCGAGGACTATCTCTATCTCGGGGTGCAATATTCGCGCGGCTGTCCCTTCACCTGCGAGTTCTGCGACATCATCGAGCTCTATGGCCGCGTGCCGCGGACCAAGACGATCGAGCAGATGTTCGTCGAGCTCGAGAGGCTCTATCAGATGGGTTACCGCGGCCATCTCGACTTCGTCGACGACAATTTCATCGGCAACAAGAAGTCGCTGCGGCAGTTCCTGCCGAAACTCGCAGAATGGCAGCGTACCCACGGCTATCCTTTCGAATTGTCCACCGAGGCCTCGGTCAATCTCGCCGACGATCCCGAACTGCTGGACCTGATGGGGGCGGCCAATTTCTTCGCCATCTTCGTCGGCATCGAAAGTCCGGATCCGGCGACGCTGGTCGCGATGCGGAAGAAGCAGAACACGCGGCGCAACATCGCCGAGAGCATCCACAAGATCTACGCCGCCGGCATGCTCGTCACCGCGGGCTTCATCGTCGGCTTCGACAACGAGAAGGTCTCCATGGCGGACGCCATGATCGACTTCATCGAGGAAGCGGCGATTCCCGTCAGCATGGTCGGACTGCTCTATGCCTTGCCGAACACGCAACTGACGCGCCGCCTGGAGCGCGAGGGCCGGCTCCACACCGGCCACGATGTGGCGCCGACCATCGGCGCCGATCAGTGCACGGCCGGGATCAATTTCGATCCTGTGCGCCCGCTGCGCGACATCCTGACGGACTACAAGCGCGTGCTGGAGCACGTCTACAGCCCGGCCGCCTATGCGGGACGGGTCGATCGCTTGATGACGCTGCTCGACCGTTCGCGGCAGCGCCACGAACTCGCGGAAGGGGATATCCGCGCCAAGCTCGGTGCGATGGAGACCGTGCATCGTGTCGTCTCCGCGCTTCCCGAAGCGCGCGGGCCACTGTGGCAGACGTTCATGAACTGCGCCAAGCGCGACACGTCATCGGCGCGCATTGCGGTCCAGATGATCGCCGCCTATGCCCATCTCGGACCGTTCTCGCGCAAGGTCATCGCCGCCATCGATGAGCGGCTGGCGGCGCTGGACGAGCAGATTCCGAGTCCAGCCGTGGCTGCAGGCGCGATCGAGGCTCGACATCTGGCCTGACATCCGGAGCGATGGAACCGTCGACCCTTTGATGCTCTGCCCGGCGTGCCGTCCGGGGCGCAAACTGGCTGTCATGTGTGAGATCCCGGCTTGACAGCATGACAACCTCAAGCTGATCGTCATCAGGACGACACCGCGCCTGCCGCGTCTGGACGTTCCGCGGGCATTTGAATTGGCCCGCGAGGCTCAGTGCTCGTCTGCCGTTGCGACCGACGTCACTGCCGGAAGAGCTTTAGCGGGGTTGGGCCATGTTCAGGAAGGTGATCCGCTGGTCGGTTGCGCTGATTGTCGTGGCGGTGCTGGTCCTCGCGTATCTGCCTTCCTTCATCGCCGATTCCATCTACAAGAACGTCGACGACATCACCGATGGTGAGATGCCCGCCACCGTCACGGCCTTTCAATCGGGGCCGGACGTCGTCAGTACCATCGGTGGCAGCGGCGAGGGCTTGAACTGCAGCCTGCCGCCCTGGGCCAACATATTTTTCGACGGCGGCAGGGATTCCAACCAAAAGCGCCATCTCGTCCTGCAGCGCTTCAGGCAGGCATGCGTCTTTCACGATCTGTGCTATCGCCACGGCCTTGCGACCTACGGCTATAACCAGAACGATTGCGATCGCATTCTGCAGAACGCGGCTTTTCGACTCTGTCTCTACGTACGAAACGGCAGCCAGGAGAGCAGCGCGGCGCGTTGTCAGACCGACTCCAAGATGGTTCTGGCAGGCGTGAGCCTCGGCGGATACGACGCCTATCGCGGTTGGGACCGATCGACCTATTTCGAATTCGATTCGGACCCGTCGCGGTCGAACGGATTTCTGGTCAGCCGTGTGGTGGATCATCCGTTCAAGGCGGTCGCGCCGGCGAAATACGGCAGCGACCCCGATCAGGTCATTCTCATGTTCGAGAACGTCCGCTCCAATCTTGCGGTGACCTGCATCACCTGCGCGAGTGTTCCCGTTCTCGACTGGACGACCGATCCCAACGCCGTCAGCGCCGAGTTGCGCTCGGTCGGTGTGATGCGCTTGCCGGAAGCGCTGCTCAAGCGGGAGCCCATGCTGTCCGAAACCATGCCGGTCTGGCTGCCGCCGCGCCGTCGACACGCGGCGCCGCATCTCCTGGTCGACGGAGCGGGCAAGGACCATCTGATCTGGATGAGCCGGAACAACCCGCAGGACAGCATGTCCTGCATCGTCGGCGCCGATCCGGCGCGTCTCCTCACCAATACCCTGCCGGCCCGGGATCTCTGCTCGGTCGATGCCGGCCCGTCGCTCAGCAGGGTGGAGGTCGACATGTTCGCGACCTCTCCGCTTCCGATGGAAGTGCCCGGAAGTCCGGATTTCGTCTACGCGACGTCGATCAGCACACAGAAGACAAAGGAGCAGCATCTGAGCTTCTGCTCCCGCTCTGCGTCCAGGAAGGTCGAGGACTCCGGAGGCGACGACCAGTCCAAATGCGTCACCTTCCCCGAACCGGAGGTTCGCAAGGGCGCGGCGCTCGGTGCATTTCAGAACTTTCCGCTGGTTCGCGCCGGACAGCAGATCTATTTCGCGCGGGACATCGATCAGCGGACGGATTCGCTGCTGACTGCCGCCTGGCAGCGCGCCTTCGGCAACAGCTTTTCGCCCGACGGTGCCCTGCTCGTGATCGACGTGGCGCCACCGCTCGCCGCCAAAGGGCCCCTTGCGGCCAAGCTGAAGAAGATCGTCCGGTTCAACATCGACGATCGCTTTGATCCGATGATGCCGATCACGCGCAAGGTGGACGATTTGAGATTCCTGAGCCTGGAGGCGTCGAAGTCGAGTGTACACCTTCGCACGATCGATTTCGCCAGGGACAACCCTTCCATTGGCAATGCGCGGCTGACGATGGGCAATGGTGACGTGGACCTGGACCGCTCGTGGGCGGTGAGGCCCGTGCTGGTGCTGGAGACCAGGGAGGCGCGACCGAGGACCAAGCTGGTGTTCTCGCGTGGGGAGATAGCGGTCGAACCGGGCAGGCCCGACGTGTCCCGCGCGACGACCGAAGTGTTGACGCTGCAGACCCTGGTTTTCGAACGCGATGCGGCCGCGCCGTCGGATGCGCCATTCGTGAAATCGGCTGGCGCGGCATGCCGGATCGTCTATGAGTTCGAAGCGAACCACACCGATTGGCCGTGCTATCGCGCGTTCGACCCCGACCGTACGATGCGGGCCTCGCCGGCGACGCGGATGCAGGCTTCCCAGACGCTGGTTGGACGGTTCAGCCAAGGCGGCGGCCATGGCCTCGCATTTCCCGATCTCTGCCTGAAGTCGGAGCCGATCATCCTGACGCCGCAAGGGGGCACGTTTGTGCCCCTGAGCGAGACTGCGGGCTGGAACGGTCCGCCAAGGCTGATGCGGACGATCAAATGCGAGCCGCTCGATGCCGCGGCAATCGTGAGCCGTCCCATCGCGCAGAAGGCTCCGTGAAGGCGGGCCGGCCGATTGAGGCGCGGACGCGCGTTCGGGCTACTTCACCGCCAGCCGCAGGAAGCTCATCACGCTGCCAAGTGCGGCAAAGCCGGCGCCGAGCGCCAGCGCGACGGTTGCGCCGTCGTGGCCGGCGAGCGCGAAGCAGAGTGCCGCGAGGGCCGCCCCCGTCGTCTGTCCCGTCAGGCGCGCGGTCGCGACGATGCCCGAGGCGCTGCCGCTGCGATGCGGCGGCGCGCTTGACATCACCGCCTTCATGTTTGGCGCCTGGAAGAAGCCGAAGCCCATGCCGCAGATCACCATCCGCCAGATGATGTCGGCAATGGCGGGGTTGGCCGGAAGCGTCGCAAGCAGCGCCATGCCGAGGCCGAGCAGCACCAGGCCGATGCCGCCGAGCAGGCCGACCGCGTGGCGGTCGGACAGGCGTCCAGCGATCGGCGCCATGATGCCGACCACCAGTGGCCACGGCGTCATGAAGAAGCCGGTCTCGACCTGCGAGCGGCCGAGCACGTCCTCGAAATAGAACGGCAGCGAGACGAAGGCGAGCCCCTGCACGGCGAAGGAGCACACCGCGGTCGCGGCCGACAGCGCGAACATCGGCCGGCTGAACAGGTCGATCGGCAGCATCGGCGCCGGGTGGTCGGCGTGGCGGCGCGTCAGGATGACGCCGAGCGCGAGGGCCGTGACCAGCTCGATGCCCACGACGACCGGCGACAGATTATGGGCGGCACTGCCGATGCCGGTGATGAACAGGCCGAGGCAGGCCGACGCCAGCACCGCGCCGAGGAAATCAAAGCCGTGATCGGCGCGCGGCGTCTTCGGCAGCATCGCAAAGCCGATGCCGATGGCGACGAGGCCGAACGGGATGTTGACGGCGAACAGCCACGGCCATGGGCCGATGGCCAGGATGGCGGAGGCGATCGTGGGCCCGAATGTGAAGGCGGTCGCGACCACCAGCGCGTTGTGCCCAAAACCGCGGCCCAGCATCCGGCCGGGATAGACGAAGCGCACCAGCGCGGTGTTGACGCTCATGATGCCGCTGGCACCCAGCCCCTGCAGCGTGCGCGCGACCAGCAGGCTCTCCAGCGACCACGCC
Organism: Bradyrhizobium genomosp. III; assembly: GCF_000261705.1. NCBI lineage: Bacteria > Pseudomonadati > Pseudomonadota > Alphaproteobacteria > Hyphomicrobiales > Nitrobacteraceae > Bradyrhizobium > Bradyrhizobium genomosp. III. The sequence continues at coordinate 6,271 of NZ_AJQF01000060.1, forward strand.
ACCGCGCAGAGCAGCGAGGCGATGGTGAACAGGATGAGGCCGCCGAGATAAATGCGCTGGTGCCCGACGATCTCGCCGAGCGCGCCCAACGGCAGCAGCGTCGCCACCAGCGCGATCTGGTAGACATTGACCACCCAGACCGACTGCTCCGGCGAGACATGCAGATCGGCGGCAATGGCGGGCAGGGCGATGTTGGCGATGGCGGTGTCGAGCGAGGCCATCGCCAGCGCGGTGAAGATCGCGGCGATCGCCCAGCGCCGCTGCGCGGCGGGGAGGCCGTCAGAGATGGTGTGGTCGGGCTCGCGCGCGGCGGCAGGTAACGTGATCGTCATTGCGTTGGCGCGTGGCTCCGGCGGCGCGGCTCAAATCGGTCATTTCGCATGTACTACGGTGGGGCCGCGTTCCACAGGCATATGCTTGCATGCTGTGTATGCGTGAAGGTGGGGCGATGCCGCCTCGCGCTGCCGTATGATCGCGCCGCTGCTGCAAAAATCAGGGGATCGCCATGCAAATCGTCGTTCTGCCCGGTGACGGCATTGGACCTGAGATCACGACCGCGACAACGGGTGTGTTGCGCGCCGCCTCCGAGCGCTTCCAGCTCAATTTGCGCCTGGAGGAGCACGCGGTCGGGCATGCGAGCCTGAAGCTATCAGGCACGACCGTGCGCCCCGAGATGCTCGACATCGTCCGCGCCGCTGACGGCCTGATCCTGGGCCCGACTGCGACGTTCGACTTCAAGGACGAGGCGCATGGCGAGATCAATCCGTCGAGGTACTTCCGCAAGAACCTCGACCTCTACGCCAATATCAGGCCCGCGCGCACCTATGCGGGGCGGCCCGGCCGCGTCGGTGATTTCGACCTCGTCGTGGTTCGCGAGAATACCGAGGGGTTCTACGCCGACCGCAATCTGGAGCAGGGCAATGGCGAGATGCTGGTCACGCCCGACGTGGTGATCTCGCTGCGAAGGATCACACGCCTATGCTGCGAGCGCATCGCGCATGCCGCATGCCGGCTCGCCATGAAGCGGCAGAGGCACCTTACCATCGTGCACAAGGCCAATGTGCTCAAGATCGGCGACGGCATGTTTCTCGAGATCTGCCGCGCGACGGCGAAGGCCTATCCAGGACTGAGCGTCGACGACATCCTGGTCGATGCCATGATGGCGCATGTGGTGCGCAATCCCGATCGTTTCGACGTCATCGTGTCCACCAACATGTTCGGCGACATCCTGTCCGATCTTACCGCCGAACTTTCGGGGAGCCTCGGCCTCGGCGGCTCGCTCAATGTCGGCGAGCGCTACGCGATGGCGCAGGCCGCGCACGGCTCGGCGCCCGACATTGCCGGACAGGACGTCGCCAATCCCGTCTCGTTGATCCTGTCGACCGCGCTGCTGCTGGTCTGGCACGGCGAGAAGACTGGTGCGGTCCGCTATGAAGAGGCCGGGCACGCGATCGAGGCGGCGGTGGCGAAGGCGATTGGCGAGGGCAGTGCGACGCGGGACGTCGGCGGCAAGCTCGGCACCATCGCCGCAGGTGCGGTGATTGCGGAGATCCTGCAGGCGGAGTGAGCCGTGCACATTTTTCTCGGGGCCCAAGACAAAAAGTCGAAAAACAACCCCATGCACAGTAGAAGTCTCCTTGATTGATAACGGATTTTCGAACCGCATTGCGACGGCAGTCGCGGCTGCGATCAAGTTGACCCGTCGGGCAAAACGCTGGCAGGATGCTAACGTGCCAGCGATCCTGAAAAAGACTTGGATGCCGGTCCGTTACGGAAGGCCAATTTGAAGACCGCCAAGGCTCTGGACCTCGTGATCGCCGAAAGTTTTCTGATCGGCGCCGATCAGGTGATGGACTGAAGTACGTGGGTTCACGGCAGAAGTGTCATGAACTCATAGACGACTACGGCAGCGCCGAGACAGCGCCGCCAGGGATTCACGCCGCGGAAGACCTCGTCGGCGCCCCAGACGAAGAGTCCGCCCTTCACGACGATCGTCAAGCCGACGCTGATGTTGCCTGCGGAAGGCCAGATCCAAAGCAGAAGGCCCGCAACGATAACGATCCAAAGAAGAAGATTCGGCCACTGCGCGATGGTGATGGCACCTGTTTCGCGGCTCCGGAAGAACCAATCAACGAATCGCCGCACCGTCACGGAGCCGATCAGAGCGCAACTTCACCCTCTTCACGGCCCTTCCAATAAGTTATGCGGTTGGCTTTGACCTTGATCAGCACGATGCCCGGCGTATCGATGCCGCGGTCGAACCATTTGTCGAGATCGCTCGTCCAGTGCTGCTGGAAAGCCGCCTTGTCCCGGATCAGTTCGGCCGTCCCCTCGACGGCGACGTAGATCCCCTTCGAGAACAGGCCCGCTTCCGACGAAAACCCGAGCGCGACTTTCGGATTTCGTTGGATGTCCGATACGGTGCGGGTCTGTTCATAGGCGAAGTAATAAGACGTGCCGTCGTAGGCGACATCGCCGTTGTTGCTCATGGGACGGTTGGCGATTTCGCCGTTCTCGGTGTGGGTCGAAAGAATGGCGATGTCGATGTCGGCCATTTCCTTCGCGATCTCGGCGAGCGATGTCTTGGACATGAACTTTCCTCCAGTGGGGCTGGAGCAACGGCGGGATGCAGGCCGTGTTCCCTGATGAATAGAGCGGGGGTCCATGCCCACCGGCCATTACTTCGCTGATGCAGGCTTGGCGGGTTTGAAGGAAGGGGCCGTCGGCGGGTCTGATTGATGCGCTCTTTCTACCTCGAAATAAAACCGCCCCCGACATCAGCCGGGGGCGGTTTGGATGAGATCGTATCAGTGGCCGGTGCCGGGCTTGGTGGTCTTCGGGGGCTTGCCGTCTTCCATGCGGCCCTCATTGCGAAGATCGCGTCCCTCTTGAGCCTTGCGCTGGCTCTCGGGACCCTTGCCGTGCTCGTTCATCTCTTCCTTGATGTAACCGGCGCCTTCCTTGATCTTGCCTTCAACGCTCATGATCTTCTCCTTCGATATTGGAGATAACGCGTTGGCGGATTTGGCGTTCCGGCATCAGAACGGCGCAGATTTGCGGGGAACCGAGTTGTGCCTTCCCGAGCGTCTAACGCGCAGAATGGCAGAGCATTTGCGAAACTCATCGTGCTGAGTGCTGAACGTTCGTCGATGGGTGTCGCTGCGCGTTCATGGCGTGGCTCGGACCTTCCGAGCTGTGACGCTGGTGCACGACAGGCGCGCTGCTCACTCATCCGTTTCCGTTCAATTTCGTTTCGCTCTTCCGCTCTTCAGGAGTGGTTGCTGCCACGGGAGGGGCGACTTGCGCCATGCAGTACCTGTTGATCCGCAGGTGGTGGTTGAAGAAGCTGGCGGCGGGTCAGTGATCGTGCGCGCGCCTCTCGGGAGCACGATTGACCGCATTTGAAGGCCAGGAAGATGCTCGGCGGGCTGTCGCCGACATTGTTCCGGCGCGAGGTCGCGGCAAGACGGCTGGTAAGAAGCCAGCGGGCCAAGTGACGTGGAGATCAACGCTCGTTGTGGAAAACCGTCACTCGAATACAAGCCCTAACGCCAACCAGGTCGCAAGAGACAAGCAGACGCCAATTCCCAAATAGGGCAATGCAAGGCGCATCGGTCACTCCTCAGCTCCGAGACGCTGCGAAAACGCCGTCAGCTTCGCATGTTCGCCGTGCCCTGCCCATATTCCATACGATGTACGAGCTTTGGTTCACCGTGGACGGCAACGTACCCGACTGCACAATGAAGACGATGCGCCTGATTTGACGTCCCCTTTGCCGTACCAGGCTGATTTAATTTGACTTCGCATTTGGTTCAAAATATATAATTTATTTAATTATTTAATTGTGGGTATGGTGCCATGCCGAACTGCGAAACAGGCGGAGCAATCGCGCCGTTCTAGCTGTTATCTAAAGAGGCGTGATCAATGCGCCGACCGATTGATACTGCACCCAGGGACGGAGAAGACATCTGGGTGGAAGATGCGACCGGGGTTGTTGACGTCGCTCGCTGGTCGCCTCAAGCAGGCAAATGGGTCTCCAAAGACGGCGCTCCAATCAACGCCGAGCCGACCCATTGGTCTCCCGAAACTGAGGACATTGACCCAGAGGGCGGGCCATTGGGCATTCCGCTCGCAGCGGCTGTCATTTTGCTTCCCGCGATCCTGATTGGAGCGGCCTTACTGGGTGTGTTCGACACTTTCGGCGCACGAGCAATTCCGGAAACGACGCAAATCGGCGGCGAGAGTGCCCTCAGCTTCGAGCAACGGCCGGAGATAGGGGCGGGGTCGCAAGCGCTCCTTCAGCGCGAAGCAAGCGGAGCCCTGACGTACACGGTGCCGGCAGGCATGGTGCAGCCTGAGCCATGGCCGGATCGAGATGCTCTGCACGCTAATGCGCGCGCCAGTGAACTGGACGGGGCGCGCAGGGAACTTGACGAGGCGGTCCAGCACGCGCACGCGGCAAAAATTGCGGCGGACGAGTTGCGGCAGTCGCTGCAACAGGAGCAAGCGCGCAACGCTGCGCTTGCGAACGAAGTCGCCGAATTCCGCCGCGAGATCGATGCCCGCGACGCAGGATCGCGGAAGGCGGAGGATGTGGCCGCGCAGCAGAGAGAGGCGGCGCAGCGGGAGATCGCAGAACTAGAGGAGTCCCTGCAGCGCGAGCGGAAAAATAGCGCCGTCCGCGCAAGGCAGGTGAACGCCGCACAGGCAGCAGCGGCGAGCGCTGAGCAGGAACGCCACGAGGCGCAGTCGCGCGCCGCCGCGCTCGCGAGCGAACTCGCCGGAATGCCTCGCCGCTTGCCTATGACGGAAGCTGCGACCGCGGAGCAAAGCCAGGCGGCGGGGCTGGAGATTGCGGAACTGCGGCAGTCCCTGCAGCAAGAGCAGGAAAAGAACGCCGTTCTCGTCACGGAAGCCAAAGCAGCACAGGCAGCAGCTGCCGATGCCGATCAACAACGCCGCGCTCTGGAAAAGGCTCAGGCGCACGCCGCTGCGCTGGAGAGCGAACTTGCCGAAGTGCGCCGGGAGATCGAAGCCCGCAACGTGCAACTGCGCGAGGCCGAAAATGCGACCTGGCAGCAGGGCCAGGCAGCGAAACAAGAGATCAGCGAACTGCGACAGTCGCTGAAACAGGAGCTGAGCAAAACCGAGGCCAGGGAGAGAGATCTTGCACCGGGGTGGCGCTCGACCCATGAGCGCGTCCTCGCCGAGCAAGCAAATGACGCCCCGGTCTTGCCGGCGACGCGGAGCGTGGAAGTGGCGGAGCCACCGACCGCTGCCGCCCAGAACGAGGCGGAGGCCCGTTTGATCCCGCGTGCCAGGGCGCTCCTCGATCAGGGGAATATCGGTGCAGCACGCATTGTACTCGAGCTCGCGGCTGAGAGGGACGTTGCGCAGGCAAGTTTCATGCTCGCCGAGACCTACGATCCGGCGGTTCTATCCGCCTGGGGTACTTATGGAACTCGCGGCGAAGCGGCCAAGGCGCGCGAGCTCTACGCGAAGGCACACAGGGCCGGTATTCGCGAAGCGAAGGAACGGCTGGATGCCTTGCGACCCTGAGAATGGGCTTCTTGCAGTCCGAGAGACGAAAGCTTGCGGTGGCTGAGCCGGAAGGGAACGACATGAAGAAGGCGCCAAAGTTACGCTCATTGCTCCTGCTCACTTGGTTGGTGCCGGTCGCTATGATGCTTCAAACGGCCTGCCTGGATGCGCAAACGGCGAAAAATGCCAAGGCCGATGCACAGCTCGACCGACGGCCGCTTCCGAAAGAGAACGAAAAGGACCGGATGAACGCCTGGACGGTCGGGCTCGCCGGGGGCCTGCTCGAGGGCGCGCCGATCCGCCTCGCCGCAGAAATGGCTCGCGTCGTCGACGACGGAGCAGACCTGCATCTCCTGCCGATCGTCACCCGCGGGGCCACCGACAATCTGAATGCGCTGCTCTATTTGCGCGGCGTCGATACTGCCATCATCAATTCCGACGCGCTCGAGGAGTATAAGATTCAGGCACCGCAGATCCGAAGCCGCATCACCTATCTGCTCAATCTCTTCCCATCCGAGCTGCACATTTTTGTGCGGCCTGAAATCACAAGCCTGCAGGATCTTGTCGGCAAGAAGGTGAACTTCAACACCCTGGGCACCGCGGCCGCCTATTCAGGACCACTGATCTTCAGCCGTCTCGGGATCGATGTCGAAAAGACATTCATCCCGCATCAGGTTGCCCTGGAACAGATGCGCAAAGGCGAAATGTCGGCCGTGGTGTTCATCACCTCGAAACCCGTCGACGCCTTCGTAAAGGGCCGTTGGGAGGCTGGATTCAAGTTCCTCCCGATCCGTTACGACAAGAAGTTCGAGGACTATTATCTGCCCGCGACCTTGGACGCCAACGAGTATCCAAATTTGATCAAGCAGGGTGAGCGGGTCTCGACCATCGCGGTCCCGACAGCGCTTGTCGCTTTCAACTGGCCGCTCGGCTCCAATCGTTACCAACGCGTGGCTCGCCTTGTCGAGTACCTGTTCTCGCGCATCGACCGCCTGCAGGCACCAGGCTTCGATCCGAAATGGCAGTCGATCAATCTTGCGGCATCGGTCCCGGGTCTCACCCGCTTCCAAGCCGCGCAGGAATGGCTGGATCGCAAAGCGCGCAGCGTACAGGCGAGGCCATGAAGACTGCCGCTCCTCCGCTCGCTGTCGCCTTCAACGTCGCCTGCGGTATCGCCTACGCGCAAAGTACGACCGATCCCATGGAAACACTTAGGGCTTGTTCGGCGATGGAGGGACAAGCCCGGCTGGAATGTCTGCAAGACTTGTCGCGCAAGATTCCACCGTCCAGCCGGGGTGGCCGGGATGCTGGCTGGATCGTCAGCGAGACGACTTCGCCAGTCGATTATCTGCCGGTCGTCACCGCCACCGCCACTTCTGTCGGCAGCTCGGATGGCGCCGCGATGCAGCTCGCAATCCACTGCCGCAGAGGCCGCACGGAAGTCATAGTCGCCGGACCGGCGCTGTCACGCAGCGCCAACGAATACGTGATCTCCTTTCGGCTGAATGCGGATACGCCAATGCAACTCGCAGCAGCGTCGCCGTCATTCGGATCGGGCGTCGCTTTCGGGGGCGACGTCGTAAAGTTGTTGAGCTCACTACCCGACGACGGCCACATCGTCGTGAGCCTTTTCACCCGCACTGGCCCGGTGCAAGGCGGACAATTCCTGCTCAGCGGATTCGAAAACGTGCGCAAGAAAATGGCGGCTGCATGCAAATGGCCACATGCCATCGCCAGACCGGGTAGGTGATGGTCAGGAAATGGGAGACACGAGATGATCAATCCAAAATTGGCGATGGCACTCATCGGAGGCTTGACGATACTGCTTCTGGTCGGACCAGGCGCGCAGGCGCAGCAGGACAACCAGTGGATCCCGCAGGCGCGCGAGAAGAGCCAAGCGAGCAACGCGAAGCATCCGGGTGGACAGAAGCAGGTGGGCAAGCCGCGGCAGAACCACGCGATCAGGCAGGATCCTCCGAACAGCACGAAGATGGCTCAGGCTACAAAAACCGAGAGCGCGAAAAAGTCGCACCGGCTGGTGCTGCAGGTTAATTCCAACGACCCTGCGATGATGAACCTCACGCTCAACAATGCGAGCAACGTCGCGCAGTACTATCGCGATCTCGGTGAACCGGTGTCGATCGAGGTCGTCACCTTTGGTCCTGGCCTTCACATGCTGCGCGATGACACCTCGCCGGTAAAGCCGCGCATCGAGGTGCTCGCGATGAGCCATCCCGAAATCTCCTTTAAAGCTTGCGGCAACACGCAGGAAAACATGCGCAAGGCGGAGAACAAGGACATAAGCCTGATTCCACAGGCCACGATCGTCAAATCCGGCGTCGTCCGCGTCATGGAGCTGCAGGAGCAGGGCTGGAGTTACGTCAAACCGTGAGGTCCGGCGGCAAACCGGAGAAGGCGTGCGTTCGCGGGCCGTGGATTCAGGAGGCCAACCCTAGAACTGATACCGCCGCAGCCCGCCATCCACCGGGATCACCGTGCCCGTGATGTAGCGCGCCACAGGTGAGGCCAGAAATACTGCCAGTGCGGCGAGGTCTTCCGGCTCGCCCCAATAGCCGACCGGAATTTCCTCTTCCGCAAAGCGCTCGCGATAGTCAGGCGCGTAGTTGCGGCGGATCTGCTCGCTCATGATGCGGCCGGGCGGGATGCAGTTGATGGTGATGCCGTGCTCGCCGATCTCGCGCGACAGGCCCTTGGCCCAGGCGTGCACGGCGGCCTTGGCGGCGAACGCCGCGTTGAGGCCTTCCGGCTCGGACTTGCCGGTGATGTTGACGATGCGGCCCCATTTGCGTTCGATCATCTGCGGCAGCAGCGCATGCGCGATGCGGCGGTAGCTGGTGAAATTCAGCGCGATCGCCTCGTCCCATTTGCTGTCGGGGGCATCGACCGGCAGCGGCCGGCTGC
>NZ_AJQF01000061.1:0-26145 GCF_000261705.1 Bradyrhizobium genomosp. III
GACATGGCCGAGCTCCTTCACCGCAAAGGCCGCGATCCGCTCCGCCGCGTCCTTGGCCATGACGTCCTGTTCGAGCGGCGTGATCAGCCCGGTGCCTTCCTCCTTCACCAGCTCGGCGAGAAGATCGGTGCGCCGCGCCACGCCGACGACGCGCACGCCCTCGGCGGCGAGGCCCTTGGCGATCGCGCGGCCGATGCCGATGCTCGCGCCGGTGACGACAGCGGTTTTCGATTTGAGCCCGAGGTCCATGGTGACACGCTCTCTTGTTTGGTTCTTGCTTATTGCTGTTCGTTTCCTGCCCGTCCCGCGCGCCTTGCGAATTGCCTGAGCGGGACGAGCAGTGGTAACCAAGAGCGCCGTTGAAGGAAACACGAAAAAGAAAAAGGCGTTGAGACGATGGTCTGGGATCCGCAGCAATACTTAAAATTCTCCGGCCACCGGCTCCGGCCCGCCGTTGACCTCTTGATGCGGATTCCGGATTTTGGCCCCCGCGAGATTGCCGATCTCGGCGCCGGCGCCGGCAACGTGACAAAACTCATCAAGGAGCGCTGGCAGGAGGCGAGCGTGACCGGCGTCGAGGGCTCCGCCGAGATGGTTGCCGCCGGCCGCAAGGCTGCACCCGATGTGGAATGGTCCCACGAGGACCTCGGCCATTGGCGCCCCGCCGGGCAGTACGACTTGATCTATTCCAATGCCGCACTGCACTGGCTGCCCAATCATGCGGCGCTGTTTCCATCGGTCATGGAGAAGGTGAGGCCTGGCGGCATGCTCGCGGTGCAGATGCCGCGCAACTTTCTGGCGCCGTCGCATGTGCTGATCGGCGAGACGGCGCTTGATGGTCCGTGGCGGTCCAAGGTCGAGCATCTCGTGACGCCGCCGCCGGTCGAGGGCCCGGCATTCTATCACGATCTTCTTGCGCCGATGTCGGCCAACATCGACATCTGGGAGACCGAATATCTGCAAGTGCTGGAAGGCGAGAACCCCGTCAAGGAATGGACCAAGGGGACTTGGCTGACGCGCTATCTCGACGTGCTCGCAGGCGAGGAGAAGATTGCATTCGAAGCCGCCTATGGCGCGCGGGTTGCGAGGGCCTATCCGAAGAATGCGGCGGGGCAGACCCTGTTCCCGTTCCGCCGTCTCTTCATGGTCGCCCAGCGCAAGAGCTAATGCACTGCCGCAATGCGACATAAGCGCTCGTTCCCCTGGATGGAAGCAGGTGCCGGGTTGCGTAGACAGCGCTCGTCAAGATAGCTTGGCTGCGGCAAATTGGGCTTAGGTCTAGTTGTTCGGCCTGCGGATTGCTGCCACTACTCAAACCGGAAAACAAAAAAAGCACCCGGTTTGTCGAGGTTGTTGGGAGGTCTTCATGCGCAAACTGCTTCTCGCGGTCGCGGCGGCCGCGCTCGTTTTGGCCCCCGTTGTTGCGCAGGCCCAAACTCCGATCGTCATCAAGTTCAGCCACGTCGTCGCCAACGACACGCCGAAGGGGAAGGGCGCGCTGAAGTTCAAGGAGCTCGCCGAGAACTACACCGACGGCAAGGTCAAGGTCGAAGTCTACCCGAACTCCACACTCTATAAGGACAAAGAGGAGATCGAGGCGCTGCAGCTCGGCTCGGTGCACATGCTTGCCCCTTCGACCGCCAAATTCGCGCCCCTTGGTATCAAGGAGTTCGAGGCGCTCGATCTGCCCTGGCTATTCAAGGACGATCAAACCTATTCCAGCGCGATCAAGGGCACCATCGGCAAGTGGCTATTCCAGAAGCTCGAGGCCAAGGGCATTACCGGCCTCGCTTACTGGGACAACGGCTTCCACATGGTCTCCTCGAATCGTCCGCTGATAAAGCCGACGGATTTCCAGGGCCTCAAGTTCCGCATCTCGGGATCCAAGGTCGCCGACCAGTATTTCCGCCTGGTCGGCACCATCCCTCAGATCATGGCGTTCTCCGAGGTCTACCAGGCTTTGCAGACCGGCGTGGTCGACGGCTGCGAGAACACCGCGTCCAATTACTTGACGCAGAAGTTCTACGAGGTGCAGAAAGACATCACCGTTTCCTATCACGCGCATCTGCAATATGCGGTCATCGTCAATTCGAAGTTCTGGTCGGGCCTGCCGCCCGATATCCGCACCCAACTCGACAAGGCGATGGCGGAGGCATCCGACTACACCAACTCGATCGCGCGCCAGGAGAACGAGGACGCGCTGGCCGAGATCAAGAAGACAGGCAAGACCAATCTGCATTACCTGACCGATGCCGATCGCAAGGCGTGGCAGGACGCGATGCAGCCGACTTATAAATGGGCAAAGGGCCGGGTCGGGCAGGAAGTGCTCGATCTCGTCGCCAAGGAACTCGATGTCAAGATGAACTGACGGCCGCGCCCTGACAAGAACAATAGCAACGGTCGGGGGTGATCGCACTCCCGGCCGTTCGCTCTTGAATGGACGAGCCAATGCTGGGGGGACGAAGTTGCTGCGTGTGCTGAATCGTGTGCTCGATCATCTCGAGGAATGGCTGATCGCGACGATGATCGCGGCTGCGACGTCGCTCATCTTCGTCGCCGTGCTGCACCGCTACGGCGCCGGCCTGTCGATCGACATCGCCAAATGGGCGGAAGCCCGCAACCTGACCTTCCTCGCCGTCCCGGCGCGCGCTGCATTCGTCTGGCTTGCCGCGCTTGATTTGTCCTGGGCGCAGGAACTCTGCATCTACATGTTCATCTGGATGGCGAAGTTCGGTGCCGCCTACGGCGTGCGGACCGGCATCCATGTCGGCGTCGACGTGCTGGTCAACATCCTGCCCGGCGGATCGCGCCGCCGCGTCATCACCTTCGGTCTGTTGTGCGGCGCTCTCTTCACCGCCATCGTCGCCTATTTCGGCGCCGCGTTCGTGGGGCAGATGTGGCAGACCGGCCAGCAATCCAACGATTTGGAAGCACCGATGTGGATGGTGTATCTCACCATCCCGCTCGGGTCCGGCTTGATGTGCTTCCGCTTCCTGCAGGTCGCCTGGTCGTTCCATCGCACCGGCGAACTGCCGCATCACGACATGGCGGGTGTCGAGGGGGTCGAGGCGGATCCGGTGCATCCGGCGCCGGTCACGCATAGTCAGGTCGTCCGCGACGAGCGCAGCCCGCTCGGCTGGATCCTGATGCTGCTGCCAGTCCTGATCGTCGCGCTGTGCTTCGCGCATGCGGGCCATGTCATCACGCTGCCGCAGGGCTTGCGCGTCCTCATCGTGTTCGCGCTTCTGCTCTCCTTGATGCTGACGGGTATGCCGATCTCGATCGCGCTCGGTCTCACCGTGCTCAGCTTCATGTTCACCTTGACCGACGTGCGCACGGAATCGGTAGCGCTGAAGCTGTTCACCGGCATCGAGAACTTCGAGATCATGGCGATCCCGTTCTTCATCCTCGCCGGCAACTTCCTGACCCATGGCGGGGTGGCGCGGCGGATGATCACCTTCGCGACCTCGCTGGTCGGCCATTGGTACGGCGGTCTCGCGCTGTCGGGGGTGGTCGCCTGCGCGCTGTTTGCCGCCATTTCCGGCTCGTCGCCGGCGACCGTGGTGGCGATCGGCTCGGTGATCCTGCCGGCGATGGTCGCGCAAGGCTTCCCGAAGCGGTTCGGCGCGGGCGTGATCACGACGTCGGGCTCGCTTGGAATTCTCATTCCGCCGTCGATCCCGATGGTTCTCTACGCCGTCTCCACCAACAGCTCGGTCGGCAAGCTCTTCATCGCCGGCATCGTGCCGGGATTGGTCCTGGCCTCGCTTCTCGGCGCCACGACGTTCTATCGGGCCTGGCGCAACGACTATCCGCGGATGCCGAAGGCAACGCTGTTCGAGCGCTTCGATGCCTTCCGCAAGTCGATCTGGGGCATCCTGCTGATCGTGATCGTGATCGGCGGCATCTACAGCGGCCTGTTCACGCCGACCGAAGCTGCCGCCGTCAGTGCGGTCTACGCCTTCATCGTCGCCGTGTTCATCTATAAAGACCTGAAGCTGAGCGACGTGCCGCGGGTGCTGCTGTCGTCGGCGAATCTCTCGGCGATGCTGCTTTACATCATCACCAACGCCGTCCTGTTCTCGTTCCTGATGACTTACGAAAATGTGCCGCAAGCACTGGCGCAATGGATGATCGACCAGGGCCTGGGGTGGATCGGCTTCCTGCTCCTCGTCAACCTGCTGCTGCTGCTGGCGGGCAACGTGATGGAGCCGTCCTCGATCATCCTGATCATGGCCCCGATCCTGTTTCCGGTCGCGATCAAGCTCGGCATCGACCCGATCCATTTCGGCATCCTGATGACAGTCAACATGGAGGTTGGCCTCTGCCATCCGCCTGTCGGCCTCAACCTCTACGTCGCCTCCGGCATCGCCAAGATGGGCATCACCGAGCTCACGGTCGCGGTGTGGCCGTGGCTGTTGACGATGCTGGGATTCCTGGTGGTGGTGACGTATTGGCCCGGGCTGTCGCTGTGGCTGCCGCGATTGCTGGGGATGTAGCGATGGGAGCTGCACGAAGCGACCTCCCCCTCCAGGGGAGAGTGAACCCGGCTGCGCTTCGCTCCATCAATGGCAAACGGCTGTGAGATGCGGTTAGATGGCTCTCACCAGATCAGGGGAGCCATCTCGATGACGGACATTTCGAACAGCGAGCCGAAGGACGCGACGCCGTCCGTCGTCGCGCAGCAAACAACGATGCTGAACGCGCTGCCGTTTTCCGACACGCGGGATTTCGACGACGCCGCGCGTGGCTTCCTCGGAACGATCGAGAACGCGACGATCACGAACCCGCAAGGGAGGACGGTCTGGAGCCTCGAGCCTTACGGCTTTCTGTCCACCGATCAGGCGCCGCCTACGGTCAATCCGAGCCTGTGGCGGCAGTCGCGTCTCAACATGCAGCACGGCCTGTTCGAGGTCGTGCCCGGTGTCTACCAGGTACGCGGGCTCGACATCGCCAACATGACGCTGATCGAGGGCGACAGCGGCGTCATCGTCGTCGACACTCTGACCTCGATCGAAGGCGCCCGCGCCGCGCTCGATCTTTACTTTAGGCATCGTGGCCTGAAGCCCGTTGCTGCCGTGATCTTCACCCACACCCACACCGATCATTGGGGCGGCGCGCGCGGCGTGCTGGAGGACGACGCGCTCGCCACCGGCCGCGTGCCGATCATCGCTCCGAACCTGTTCATGGAGCACGCTGTCTCCGAGAATATCATCGCAGGCCCCGCGATGCTGCGCCGGGCGCAGTATCAGTTCGGGCCGCTGCTCGCCAAGGGGACGCGGGGGCAGGTCGATTGCGGGCTCGGTAAGTCGATGGCGGCAGGATCAGTTGCGCTGCTACGCCCGACCGATTTGATCATGGCGACCGGCGACAGGCGCGTCATCGACGGCGTCGAGTTCGAATTCCAGATGGCGCCGAACAGCGAAGCACCGGCGGAGATGCATTTCTTCATCCCGCGCTACAGGCTGTTGAACCTCGCCGAGAACTGCACTCATAATTTCCACAATCTGTTGCCGTTCCGCGGTGCCGACGTGCGCGACGCGCTGGCCTGGTCAAAATATCTGGGCGAGGCCTTGCAGCTCTGGGACGGCAAGGCGGAGGCGATGTGCGGCCAACATCATTGGCCGGTGTGGGGAGCTGACCGCATCGGCACGATGATCCGGCAGCAGCGCGACCTCTACAAATTTGCGCATGACCAGACCATCCGCCTGATGAATCACGGCCTCACCGCGGCCGAGATCGCCGAGACGATCCAGCTGCCCAAGAGCCTGGAAGGCGCCTGGCACGGCCGCGGCTATTACGGCCACATCCGGCACAATGTGAAGGCGATCTACCAGAAATATCTCGGCTGGTACGACGCCAACCCGGTCAATCTCGATCCGCTGCCGCCGGTGGAGTCAGGCAGGAAGTACGTCGAGTATATGGGCGGGGCGGATGCGATCCTCGCGCGGGTGCGTGCGGATTTCGATAAGGGTGAATTCCGCTTTGTCGCCCAAGTGCTCGGCCATCTCGTCTTCGCCGAGCCCGACCATGCGGCAGCGCGCGCGTTGCTCGCCGACACGCTGGAGCAGCTCGGCTACGCCGCCGAAAGCGCGACCTGGCGTAACGCCTATCTGTTCGGCGCGCAGGAATTGCGCCAGGGCATGCCGAAGGTGCCGGCGCGCCCCCCGATGCCGCGCGAGACGCTGGCTGCGCTGCGCACCAGCCAGCTCTGGGACGTGCTCGGCATCCGCCTCAACGGTCCCAACGCCGAGGGCAAGCGCATCGTGCTGAACTGGAGTTTTTCCGATACCGGCGAGACCTTCGTGCTCAATCTGGAGAACTGCGCGCTGACCTATAGCGAGGGCGTGCAGGCAGAGGGCGCCGATGCCAGCTTCACGCTGGCGCGCGCAACGCTCGACGAGGTGATCGCCAAGCTGACGAGCTTTCCGGAGGCGGTGGCTGCGGGCAAGGTCAAGCTGTCGGGCAACCCGATGAAGCTCGCCGAGCTGATGGGCCTGATGGACGAGTTTCCGCGCATGTTCGAGATCGTGGAGCCGAAGCGGGCGGTGGTGAGGTAGGTGCTTTCGCAACAATACCAGTGTCGTCCCGGCGAAAGCCGGGACCCATAACCACAGGATTGCGTTTTTGCGCGAGCTGGCAACTCCGAGTCTTCGCAAAACTAATGCTGCGGAGTATGGGTCCCGGATCGGCGCGCGCTTAGGGCGCGCTTGTCCGGGACGACAGTTGTGATTGTGGCTAGCCTACTCCGCGCTGCTCACCAGCTTGATCCGCGGCGACTGTTCCTCGGCGAGGCTGCGATAGGCGGCGAGGTAATCCAGTGCCATTCGCCGCGCCGTGAAACGCGCCTCGAACTGCTTGCGGATCGCAGTGCGGTCAAGTTGCGGAAGGCGATTGACGACGCCGGCTGCACTCAGGACATCCTCGACGACGAAGCCGGTCAGCCCCTCGTCGATGATCTCCGGCACCGAGCCGCGGTTGAAGGCGACCACCGGCGTTCCGCAGGCCATGGCTTCGATCATCACAAGGCCGAACGGCTCCGGCCAGTCGATCGGCAGCAGAAGGCCGAGCGCGCCGCTCAAAAAGTCCGACTTCTCGTGATCGCTTATCTCGCCGATGAACTCCACCAGCGGATTGTTCTCGATCATCGGCCGGATCAGCTCGTCGTAGTAATCCTGGTCGGCACGATCGACCTTGGCCGCGATCTTCAGCGGAATGCCGCAATGGGTCGCGATCTTGATGGCGCGGTCGACGCCCTTCTCGGGCGCGATGCGGCCGAGCACGGCGAGATATTCCTGTTTCGCCGGCTTCGGCGTCAGCAAGTTCTCCGGAAGACCGTGATGAATCGTGGTCACCCAGTTCGCCTGCGGCACCGGCCGTCGCTGCGCATTGGAGATCGAAATGACGGGCATCTTCGAGAAGGTGTTGAACACCGGCTGATGCTCCGGCAGGTCGAGCCGGCCGTGCAGCGTGGTCAGGAATGGCGTCGGCTGGCGGTGGAACAACGACCACGGATAATAGTCGAGATGGAAGTGGAGGAAGTCGAACTCCTCGTCGTCACATTTTTGCCGCACACGCTCCAGCAGCACCATGTGCAGTGCATTGGGGTCACGTACGGAACCGTCGAGACGGAGCGCCTTGGGCCACAGCGCATCCAGCTTGGCTGATGTCTGCGAGTCGCCGCTGGCAAATAGCGTCACGTCGTGCCCGAGGGCCACCAGCTCTTCCGTCAACCAATGCACCACCCGCTCGGTGCCGCCATACAGCTTGGGTGGAACAGCCTCCGTCAACGGAGCAACCTGCGCGATGCGCATCTCACCATCTCCTTTGTGCGATCATGATCGTAGAAAGCCCCCGCTTGTCGGCACCGGCAATGCCAGCCAAGGGAACGTTCCCGCACTTGCGAAGTTCCTTCCTCCAAAGGTTACTTATTCGACACGTCCGGTGTTCGTCGCGATGCTGCCATCACATCTTCGCAGATCGTCCGCATCCGCATGTCGTGATGAGGTTGCCCGGGAACCGAGGCGAACTGGTCGATGTTCAGTCGATCAGTAACAAAATGAAGACCAGCAAACGGGGCGATAGCCAAATGGATCATCTTTCTGGATACGCGCGCAGGCCATTTGCCTTTGTCTTGCGCTATCTTCGGATGCGAATGGCATCGCATCTGGTGATCCTGGCCGCGGTCGTTGCGGCGGTTGCCTGCTCCGTAGGCACCCAATACGGGGTCAAATCCCTTGTCGACGCCTTGTCTGCGGGTCCTTCGCAAGGCGGCGGCGTATGGCTGGCATTCATTTTACTCATGTCGCTGATCGCCGCTGACAACTTCCTGTGGCGGATCGCGAGCTGGACGGCGAGCTTCACCTTCGTTCGTGTCACGGGAGACTTACGACGTGACATATTTCGTCATCTGACCGGACACGCGCCGAGCTACTTCTCGGACCGGATGCCCGGCATGTTGACGAGCCGTATCACCGCGACGTCGAACGCGGTGTTCACGGTTGAGAACATGTTCGTCTGGAACGTTTTGCCGCCCTGCATTGCCACAATTGCGGCAATCGCCCTGATTGGAACCGTCAGTCCTTACATGGCGCTTGGCCTGATCGTGATTGCCGGCGGCATGGTGGTTGCGATGTTCCGCCTCGCCGCCGCGGGCAAGCCGCTGCATGACGATTTCGCCGACAAGGCCGCCGTCGTCGACGGCGAGATGATCGACGTCATCAGCAACATGCCCCTGGTGCGGGCCTTCTGCGGTATCGGCCACGAGCACGAGCGGTTCGACGCGACCGTGAGCCGGGAACTGACCGCGCGAAGCCGCAGCCTGCGTTATCTGGAAAAGCTGCGGCTGCTGCATGCCGCTGTGACCGTGCTTCTGACGATCGCGCTGATGGCCTGGGCAGTCACGCTCTGGCAGCAGGGCGAGGCGACCACCGGCGACGTGGTGCTGGTCTGTACGCTCGGTATCTCCATCCTGAGCGCGACGCGCGACCTTGCGGTGGCGCTGGTCGACGTAACCCAGCACGTTGCGCGGCTGACCGAGGCGATCGCCACGCTGCTGGTGCCGCACGAATTGCGTGATCATCCCGAGGCGGAGCCTCTGGTCAAGAGCGGCGCCGCGATCGCGTACAATAACGTCACCTTCGGCTATCCCGGCGGCGAGAAGATCTTCGAGCGCTTCAGCCTGCGGCTCCAGCCCGGCCAGCGCGTCGGCCTGGTCGGCCAATCCGGCGGCGGCAAGTCCACACTGTTCACGCTGCTGCAGCGCTTCTACGATACCGACGAGGGCAGCATCACGATCGACGGCCAGGACATTTCGAAGGTCACGCAGCAGAGCCTGCGCGAGGCGATCTCCGTGGTGCCCCAGGACATTTCCCTGTTCCACCGTTCCATCCGCGAGAATATCCGCTATGGTCGGCCGAATGCGACCGATGACGAGGTGCTGCGCGCGGCGATCGCAGCACGCTGCGATTTCGTCGAGAGCCTGCCCGATGGCCTCGACACCATGGTCGGCGACCGCGGCGTCAAGATGTCCGGCGGCCAGCGCCAGCGCATCGCGATCGCGCGCGCCTTCCTGAAGGATGCGCCGATCCTGCTGCTGGACGAGGCGACCGCCGCGCTCGACAGCGAGTCCGAGGAAGCGATCCGCGAGGCGCTATCGCGCCTTATGCGCGGCCGGACCGTCATCGCGATCGCGCACCGGTTGGCGACGCTGCGCAATTTCGACCGCGTGGTGGTGCTGAAGCATGGTAAGATCATCGAGGACGGTTCGCCGGAGCGTCTGATGCAGGGCCACGGGCCATATCGTGAGCTGGTCACGCGGGAAATGAGCCGGCTCGCGCAAGCCGCCGCGTAAACCCACAGTCGCGTTCTCGAGTCGGTTGCGTTTCGAAACAAGCGCAGGGGAGCAGCTCATGTCGGCCGAAGCCGTAGCCCAATTCGTCTCCGTGACGCGCACCTCCGAACAGGTTGCGGAACAGCCTTTCTACATTCCCATGACCGGGCCGTCGGCCCGGCCGCGGCGGTCCCTAAAGCACGACGACACCTTCATCGTGCTCGACAGCCATGGCGACATCGGCGCCTCCGCCGGCGGGCCGGACGGTCTGTTTCACTACGACACCCGCTATCTGGCACGGCTGGAGCTCGTGCTCGACGACCTCCAGCCGCTGCTGCTCGGCTCCAATCTGCGCGACGATAATTCGTCGCTCACCGTCGATCTCACCAATCCCGACATCTACCGTCAGGGCCGCCTCGTCTTCCAGAAGGACCTGCTGCACATCGTGCGCACGATCTTCCTGTGGCGCGGCACGGCCTATCAGCGCATCGGCGTGCAGAACCACGGCGACGGGCGGGCCAGTTTCGAGCTGACGTTGCTGTTCGACAACGATTTTGCCGATCTGTTCGAGGTCCGCGGCGAGCGCCGCCCGCGCCGCGGGACCGGCACGAGCAAATTGCTCGGGCCGACCGACGTCCTGTTCGAATATCGCGGCCTCGACGACACCGAGCGCACCACCGGCCTGCATTTCGACCCGCGTCCGACGCGGCTGTCGGTGAATGCCGCGACCTGGCAGATCGAGCTGGACCCGCATGAATCCAAATCGCTGTTCGTCGCTGTATCCTGCAACCGGCCGGTCGCGGAGAAGCCCGCACGCTTCTTCAGGGGCCTGCTCGCCCATCGCCGCGAGATGCGCCGGTCCACGATGGGCGCCGCCAGCATCGAGACCTCGAACAACATCTTCAACGAGGTGCTGTGCCAGGCCATGGCCGACCTCAACATGCTGATGACGGAGACGCCGCAGGGGCGTTATCCCTATGCCGGCATTCCCTGGTACTCGACGACGTTCGGCCGAGATGGCCTGATCACCGCGCTCCAGATGCTGTGGGTCGATCCGCGCGTCGCCAAGGGCGTGTTGCGCCGGCTCGCGCATTTCCAGGCCAAGGCGACAGATCCGCTCGCCGATGCCGCGCCCGGCAAGATCCTGCATGAGATGCGCGGCGGCGAGATGGCGGCGCTGCGCGAGGTGCCGTTCGCGCAATATTATGGCAGCGTCGATTCGACCGCGCTGTTCGTGCTGCTCGCCGGGAGCTATTTCGAGCGGACCGGGGACGAGAAGACCTTGATCGAGCTATGGCCGGCGATCGAGGCGGGGCTGGCCTGGATCGACGGTCCCGGCGATCCGGACCAGGACGGCTTCGTCGAATACCAGCGCGCGACCGAGAAGGGGCTCGCCAACCAGGGCTGGAAGGACTCGTACGATGCGATCTTCCATGCCGACGGCCAGCTTGCGGAAGGCAATATCGCGCTCGCCGAAGTCCAGGGCTACGTCTACGCAGCCAAGCTGCTCGCTGCGCGTTGCGCGCTGAGGCTCGGCAAGCCGGACCGTGCGCGTAAGCTCGAGGCCGAAGCCAGGACGCTGGCTGAGCGCTTCGAGAAGGCGTTCTGGTGCGAGGAGCTCGGCAGCTACGCTCCCGCCCTCGACGGCAAGAAGCGGCCCTGCAAGGTGCGGACCTCGAACGCCGGCCAGGTGCTGTTCAGCGGCATGATCCGCGAGGACCGTGCCCGCCTCGTCGCCGCCGATTTGATGCGGCCGCATTTCTTCTCGGGTTGGGGCATCCGCACGGTCGCCGTCGGTGAGGTGCGCTACAACCCGATGTCCTATCATGACGGGTCGATCTGGCCGCACGACAACGCGCTGATCGCGCTCGGGCTCGCGCGCTACGGCCTCAAGCATTCGGTCGCGCATGTCTTCAAGGGGCTGTTCGACGCCGCCACCTATATGGACCTGCGCCGGTTGCCCGAATTGTTCTGCGGCTTCCGGCGCGAGAAGCGCCGCGGCCCGACGCTCTATCCGGTCGCCTGCGCGCCGCAGGCCTGGGCCAGCGCGACGCCGTTCACGCTGCTGGAGGCGGCGCTCGGCATCGAGTTCGACGTGGCGCGCAGCGAGATTCGCCTGCGCAACCCGCATCTGCCGGCGTTCCTCAACGAGGTGATCCTGCGCGATCTCAGGCTCGGCGAATCCAGTGTCGATCTTCGTGTCAGCCGACACGGCGACGACGTGGCGCTGGAAGTCTTGCGCACGCGCGGCCAGATCCAGGTGTCGATCGTGCTGGCGCGCTAGCGGCGCGCAGGGAGAGTGTCATGCGTGCGATCGGAGCGTTGATCCTTGGCATAGCCATCGTCGCGGGCCTGGCGGTGGCCACGTCGCGCGCCGCAGAGGAGCCGCCTGCAGGGCAGAGCGAGGCGAAAGCGCCGACGGCAGCGTCGCCGACCTCGGCCGTCCCGGTCACGCCGAAGGACGCCGCGCCGCCGCCGTCGGTGACCATCATCGGCGCGAGCGAGGCCCATGGCGTGCTCGGCCGCGACGTGCGTAGCGCCGCGGATGAGGACATGGGTCGCATCGTCGACGTCATCGTCGACCGCGGCGGCCATGTCCGCGCCGCGGCCATCGATTTCGGCGGATTTCTCGGGGTCGGCAGCCGCAAGATCGTGGTGGATTGGAACGCATTGCGCTTCGGCAAGATTGCCAACAAGAAGGACAGCATCACGCTGGAACTGACCAAGGCGCAGGTCGCGGCCGCGCCGGAATACAAGGAAGACACGCCGATCGTCGTGCTCGGCGCGTCCGGCAGCCTTCAACCGCTGCAAGCGATCCAGTGAGGTGCCGGGAGGGCTGACCGCCTGTGCTGTTGTCGAGGAAGCCGAACCATGCGGATCGTGACGGCCGCGCCGAGCAGGACAACGTCACCGCGCCATCGGCCGCGGGCATTCCTGCGCCGTCGCGCCAGAGCCTGCGTGGCCTCGACTGGTTCATCTTCTTCCTCGCCGACGTGCAGACCGGATTCGGTCCCTTCATCGCAGTCTATCTGACGACCCAGAAATGGACCCAGGTCGAGATCGGCCTCGTGCTGTCGATCGGCGGTATCGTCGCGTTGATCGGGCAGATGCCGGGCGGGGCGATCATCGATGCCGCCAAATCGGAGCGACTGGTCGCCGCCCTTGCGATCGCCACCATCGGCGCTTGCGCGCTGGCCTATGCCGCGATGCCGATCTTTCCGGTGGTGGTGGCCGCGGCCACCCTGCATGCGGCGGCGAGCTGCGTGCTGGGGCCGGCGATTGCGGCGATCAGCCTTGGCCTCGTCGGCCCGCTCGCGATCGGCGAGCGGCTCGGCCGCAACGCGCGCTTTGCCTCGCTCGGCAACGGCGTAGCGGCGGCGGTGATGGGCACCGCGGGCTATCTGCTGTCGAGCCGCTCGGTCTTCCTGGTCACATTCCTACTCGCGATTCCGACCCTGATCGCCCTCTCGCGCATCCGCGAGCACGAGGTCGACATTGCGCGCTGCCACGGCGAGATGCCGCGCGAAGCGGCGGACCGTGGCGACACCAATATCTGGCACCTGATCCGGCAGCGGCCGCTCATCGTCTTCGCCCTCAGCGTGCTGTTGTTGCAGCTGGCGAATGCCGCGATGATGCCGCTGATGGCGAGCGCTGTGACGGCGCGGTCCGCCCAATGGGCGACGGTGCTCGTCGCCTTTTGCATCGTCGTTCCGCAAGCGATCGTGGCGCTGCTGTCGCCGACGGTCGGGCGCAAGGCGCAAGCGTGGGGCCGGCGGCCGTTGCTCCTGATCGGATTCGGCGCGCTGACGATTCGCGGCCTGCTGTTTGCGACCGTGCGTGATCCGTATCTGCTGGTCGCAGTGCAGGTGTTCGACGGCCTCACTGCGGCGGTGTTCGCGGTGATGATTCCGCTGATCGTGGCCGATGTCGCCTTCGGCAGCGGCCATTTCAACCTGGCGCAGGGCATCGTCGGCACTGCGATCGGCATCGGCGCGTCCTTAAGCACTGCGCTCGGAGGCTATGTCAGCGACAAGTTCGGCAATGCGACCGCCTTCATCGGGCTGTCCGGCGTTGCCGCGACCGGGCTCTTGCTGATTCTGTTCGTGATGCCGGAGACGCGGCGCACGGCATGATTCGAGGCCCAAAGAAAATGGCCGGCCGAAACGCGTTCGGCCGGCCAAGTGGGTAGGGAGGAGGAAGATCAGGCGTCGAGATGTTGCAGGCGCTGGCGGTTGCGCAGCACGATCTGGCGGGCGCCGGAGAAGCCCAGAATCCCCTGGGCGTGAAGCAGCGACAGCGCGCGCGACACGGTTTCGAGGGTGAGGCCGAGATAGTCGCCGATGTCGCGGCGGCACATCGGCAGCGCCATCATGCCGGCAACGGCGAGGCGGCGGTCCATTTCGAGCAGGAAGGTCGCAACGCGCTCCATCGCGGTCTTGCGGCCCAGCAGCAGCATGTGATCCTCGGCATGGCGCAGCTCCGAGGCGGTCATGGCCCAGAGCTTGCGGGCGACCTGGACGTCGGTGCCGGCGGCCTTCTCGAGGCTGGCGCGCTTCACGAGGCGCACGGTGGTGTCGATGATGGCTTCGGCAGCAAGGCGGTGAGCCGGACCGGATTCGAGGCCGAACACGTCGCCGGGAAGATGGAAGGCGCCGATCTGGCGGCGGCCGTCGGACAGGAGCTTGTAGCTGCTCACTGCGCCGGACACGACCTGGTAGACATATTCGGCCGGCTCGTCCTCGCCATAGATCTCCTCGTCCTTGCGGTAGGAGAACTCGGTGGCGACGAGGCCGACATGGCCGGTGATGGCGCCGAACTGGTCGGTAACGGGATGGCCTGGGGCGATCTTGCCAACAATCTGGGTGTTGATCGCCTGGGTGTTGAGGGTCTGGGTGAGCATCTGCGCCATCTCCGTTGTGATGACGCTTTGGTACGCGGTATCGGGGGCTTCGAAAATTTCGAGCGATATCTTAAGGGGGTCTACCTACGTAGAATCCCGTAGGTCACGCGCGGGGGCGGTCCTGAATGGCCCGGCGGATGCGCTTGATCAGGTTTTCGTCGAGAAGCGGCTTCAAAACCACGTCTTTGACGCCCGCCGCGGCCGCCCGGGTCGAGATGTTCTCGTCCGGATAGCCGGTGATCAGGATCACGGGGGCGCCGCGGTCGGCCTCGCGCAGGCGGCCCGCCAACTCGATGCCGTTGATGTCGGGCATCTTGTAGTCGATCACGTAGCAGTCCGCCCCGCGCGCGCCGCCGGCGTTGAGCAGCGCGGTGCCGCTCCTGAAGGTCCGCACGGCAAAGCCGTCGGTTTCCAGCAGGAACCGCAGAGAGCCCAGGACGGCGGCATCATCATCGACCACGTAGACGGTGGGGAGCGCTGAGGACGACGGCCGCTCATGATGTGAACCGACCTCGATCATGCTGCTTGGCTAGCACGGCGCCGGGAAGGGGCCTTGACTTGCCTCAATCCCGTTTGCCCCTATCCGACTTGCCTCAATCGTTGAGCATGCCGGCGCGCATTGCGAGGCGGACCAGCTCCGACAGGCTGTTGGCCTGCATCTTGGTCATGACGTTGGCGCGGTAGACCTCGATGGTGCGCGGGCTGATGTCGTATTCGCGGGCGATCAGCTTGTTGGACAGGCCCGCGATCAGCCCCTCCATGACCTGGCGCTCCCGGGGACTCAAGGAGGCGACGCGGGCGGCGATGTCCTGCGTGACGGCCTCGCTCCTGGCGGCGGGCTCGGCCTGGCGGATCGCCGATTCGATCATCGTGGTGAGGCGGTCGTCCTCGAACGGCTTTTCCAGGAAGTCGACCGCCCCCAGCTTCATCGCCTCGACTGCGAGCGGCACGTCGCCATGACCGGTCATGATCAGGATCGGAAACGGGCTTTGCTGCGCCTTCATCCGCTTGAGCAGCTCGATCCCGTCGAGTCCCGGCATGCGCACGTCGGAGACGACGCAGCCGAAGGCGAGGCCGGGCAGGGCGTCGATGAAGCTCTGCGCATTGTCGAACAGCGTGACGCCGAAGCCGGCGGAATCCAGCAGGAAGTTCAGCGAATCCCGCATCGCCGCATCGTCGTCGATGACGTAGACATGTCCCTTGGTCGTCATGAATCGGTTCTCGTCAGTCAGTTCTCGGCGGTCGCCGGCAAGGTGAAGCGGAATGTCGCGCCGCCCGATGCATTGCTCTCGGCCCACATGCGGCCGCCGTGAGCCTCGATGATCGAGCGGCTGATGGACAGTCCCACGCCCATGCCGGTTTCCTTGGTGGTGAAGAAGGTCTGAAACAGGTTTGGAATGACGTCGCCCTGGAAGCCGGAGCCGGTGTCGGAGACCTCCACCTCGATCATGTCGTCGGCGACGCGGGTGTTGGCGACGACGAGCTCGCGGCGCGGCGACTGCGCCATCGCCTCCAGCGCGTTGCGGAACAGATTGACCAGCACCTGCTGGATCTGCACCCGGTCGGCGAGGACGAGATCGGCGTCGGGATCGAGGCTGAAGCGGAGCTGTACGTTGTGCTCGCGCGCGCCGGCAAGCCCGAGCGCGCCGGCCTCCTCGATCAGCTTGGACAGGCTCTCGACCCGCTTCTCCGACTCGCCGCGCGAGACGAAGTCGCGCAGGCGCCGGATGATCTGGCCAGCGCGCAAGGCCTGCTCCGCCGCGCGATCCAGCGCGCTTTCGATCTTCGGCGTGTTCGCGTCGGTGCTGCCGGCGAGCAGCCGCCGCGATCCCTTCATGTAGTTGCTGATCGCGGCCAGTGGCTGATTGAGCTCGTGGGCGAGCGCGGAGGC
Organism: Bradyrhizobium genomosp. III; assembly: GCF_000261705.1. NCBI lineage: Bacteria > Pseudomonadati > Pseudomonadota > Alphaproteobacteria > Hyphomicrobiales > Nitrobacteraceae > Bradyrhizobium > Bradyrhizobium genomosp. III. Next base: position 16,624 of record NZ_AJQF01000061.1, read on the forward strand.
CATTTCGCCCATCGCAGTCAGTCGCGAGACGTGGACGAGCTCGGATTGCAATTCCTGGAGCCGGGCCTGGGTCTGCTGGTGCTCGGTGAGGTCGCGGACGAATCCGGTGAAATAGGGCTCGCCGGCGGATTCCATCTCTCCGATCGACAGGTGCATCGGAAAGGTCGTGCCGTCGCGGCGCTTGCCGGTCACGATGCGGCCGATGCCGATGATGTGCGGATCGTTCGTGGAGCGGTAGCGGGCGATGTAGCCGTCGTGGCGGGTGCGATCAGGCTCCGGCATCAGAATGCTGACGTTCTGACCGATTGCCTCGTGCTCGGACCAGCCGAACAGGCGCTCCGCAGCCGTGCTGAACAGCTGCATGATGCCGTGGCCGTCGATGACGATCATGGCGTCGGGAATAGTATGAAGAATCGAGCGGAGGTGGGTCTCGCGCGTGCGCAGCGCCTCCTCCACCTGCTTTTCCTCGTCGATGTCGAGAAAGATGCCGCTGAGATGACGCGCCGTGCCGGCTTCGTCCCGAATGAGTCCGGCTCGGGCGCGAATCCATTGCCCGTTGCCTGAGGGGTGCGCGACCTTGAAAGACACGTCAAAGCTGCCGCCACGCTCGGAAACGCGCTTGATTGCGCTCTCGACCCGCTCCCTATCGGTCGGTTGAAGCCGCGACAGGAAGAGATCGTAGCTCGCCGGCTGGCCCGGTTCGACGCCGAGCAGAGCCCTGGCGGTATCGGACCAGTCCAATTCCCGTGTCGCGAGGTCGAGGTCCCAGGTGCCGACGCCGAACCCTTCGATCCGAACGCGAAATCGTTCGCCCCGACCGTCGTCCTGCGAGTGCGTTACGCGGGTCGGCGACAAATGATGCTCCTCATCCTGATGCGGCGGCTCCGGACGCGGTTACCGCTCCCCTAATGTCGCCTAAGGCCGGGCCGGAGGCAAGTTCTGTCGGTTTGCCGATTGACGGCAAGTCGAGCGTCGGCGCCCTCCTTGATCTATCTCATCCCGATGTGCGGAGGCAGGCGTAAATTTCACCAAAGTCTTGGTACTGGAGAATTACGATGACATACGCGACGGTGATGGTCAGCCTGGCGCTCGACCAGTCCAACGAAGCGCGTCTTCAGGTCGCGGGCGAACTCGCCGAGCGATTCGAGGCTGATATCGTCGGGGTCGCCGCGGCCCAGTTCGCGCCGCCGCTCTATTTCACCGACGGCGCCGAGGCGCAAGCGCTGATCGACGAGGGCGAAGCTTCGGTCAAGCGGCGGCTGGCTGGCCTCGAGGCGCAATTCCGCGCCGCCACCAGGAATCGCGGCGGATATGCGGAGTGGCGCAGCGCCATGGACTTTCCGGCGCGATTCGTCCTGGCGCAGGCGCGCTGCGCCGACATCGTCGTCAGCGGCGGGCAGAGCCCGGCCTTCTCCGATGCGTTCGCGCTCGCGAGCCCCAAGGACCTGGTGATGCAGGCCGGCCGTCCGCTTCTCGTCGTCCCCGATCGGGTCAATTGGCTCGATCTGCGGAATGTGCTGGTGGCGTGGAAGGACACGCCGGAGGCCCGGCGGGCCGTGTCCGACGCGCTGCCGATGCTGCGCAAGGCGAGGGACGTCACTATCACCACAATTCCGGAGCGCGACGACGACCGTTCGGTCGTGATGGCCGGCGTCACCGACGTTGCCGCCTGGCTCGCCCGCCACGGCGTCACCGCGACCGCGCGCATCTACGAAGGCGCCCGGAACGAAACCGCCGCCGCGCAATTGGAGAAAGTCGCCGGCGACGTCGATGCCGGCCTGATCGTTGCGGGCGCCTATGGTCATTCGAGGTTTCGTGAACTGATCCTGGGAGGCGTCACCCAATATCTGGTCACGCAGACCGCCCGCAGCGTGCTGCTGTCGCACTGACGGCCGGCCAGAATCGAATCGAGGAGGACGCGCCGTGTACAGATTTCTTGAACAGACCGTCGACGGCTACATGACGCGCAACGTCAAGGCGGTGCAGCGCGACCGTGACCTGCTCGAGCTCAGCGAGATGTTCGAGACCGATGATTTCAACTCCTATCCGGTCGAGGACGACGGGCAGGTGGTCGGCATCGTCACCAAATTCGACATCCTGAAGTGCTTCGCCTTCACGCCGAGCCAGATGCTGCCCCGCTATCACGACCTGATGAGCCGCAAGATCGGCGACGTCATGACGCCCGAGTTCATCTATGTCAGCCCCGACACGCGGCTGACGCGCGTGCTCCAGATCATGGTGGAGCACCGCATCAGGAGCATCATCGTGCTCGACGGTGCGCAGAAGCTGGTCGGAATCATCGCCCGCGAGGATGTCATCGCGGCGCTGAAGGCGACCGCGCGCGACTGACGGACTATCCCTGATCGATTTCATTATCGCCTCCGTGATTATACGGAGGCTATTCCCGTTTGCGCGTCACGCCGGGCCGGCCTGCTCGCGTGTCGAGATTTCAAGGGAACCAAAGGGATCATCGCCGGCTACGGAGAACTTAAATGCCTGTCTTGATTTCAATCAATTCCGAGTGAGGGTGAATGTGGTTTCTGGCGCTGTGTTCTTTCAGAGAGAATCCGCATGAGCCAGCCCTCCATCTCCAAATCCATGACCATCGGTGAAAGCGGCTTGGCTGTCGTGTTCGCAGTCACCGCCTTCCTCTGCGTGATCGCCTCGGCCAAGGCGCTGGATGCGCCGTTCGCCTTCCATGCCGCGCTCAGTGCGGCAGCGAGCCTTGCCGCAGTGTTCGTCATCGTCAATCGCTACCTCGACCGGCCGGCTACGCTGCCGCCGGCGGAGATCAACGGCCGCCCCAACTACAACATGGGGCCGATCAAGTTCACCGCCTTCATGGCGATGTTCTGGGGCATCGCGGGCTTCCTCGTCGGCCTCATCATCGCCTCTCAGCTGGCCTGGCCCGCGCTGAATTTCGATCTGCCCTGGACCAGCTTCGGCCGGCTGCGGCCGCTGCACACCTCCGCCGTGATCTTCGCTTTCGGCGGCAATGTGCTGATCGGCACGTCGTTCTACGTGGTGCAGAAGTCCTGCCGCGCGCGCCTCGCCGGCGACCTCGCGCCCTGGTTCGTCGTGGTGGGCTACAATTTCTTCATTCTCGTCGCCGGCACCGGCTATCTGCTCGGCGTCACCCAGTCGAAGGAATATGCCGAGCCGGAATGGTATGCCGATTTGTGGCTGACGATCGTCTGGGTGACCTATCTGCTCGTCTTCCTCGGCACGGTCATCAAGCGCAAGGAACCGCACATCTTCGTCGCGAACTGGTTCTATCTCGCCTTCATCGTGACGATCGCGGTGCTGCATCTCGGCAACAACCCGGCGCTTCCCGTCTCGGTGTTCGGCTCGAAGTCCTACGTCGCCTGGGGCGGCATCCAGGACGCCATGTTCCAGTGGTGGTACGGCCACAACGCGGTCGGCTTCTTCCTGACCGCCGGCTTCCTCGCCATCATGTACTACTTCATTCCGAAGCGCGCCGAGCGGCCGATCTATTCCTACCGGCTGTCGATCATCCACTTCTGGGCGCTGATCTTCCTCTACATCTGGGCAGGTCCCCACCATCTGCACTACACGGCGCTGCCCGACTGGACGCAGACGCTCGGCATGACCTTCTCGATCATGCTGTGGATGCCCTCCTGGGGCGGCATGATCAACGGCCTGATGACGCTGTCGGGTGCCTGGGACAAGCTGCGCACCGATCCCGTGCTGCGCATGCTTGTCGTCTCCGTCGCCTTCTACGGCATGTCGACCTTCGAAGGTCCGATGATGTCGATCAAGGTGGTCAACTCGCTCAGCCACTACACCGACTGGACCATCGGCCACGTGCACTCCGGCGCGCTCGGCTGGGTCGGCTTCGTGTCCTTCGGCGCGCTCTACTGCCTGGTGCCGTGGGCCTGGAATCGCAAGGGGCTCTACAGCCTGAAGCTCGTCAACTGGCACTTCTGGGTCGCGACCCTCGGCATCGTCCTCTACATCTCGGCGATGTGGGTGTCCGGCATCCTCCAGGGTCTGATGTGGCGCGCCTACACTTCGCTCGGCTTCCTCGAATATTCCTTCATCGAGACGGTCGAGGCGATGCATCCCTTCTACATCATCCGCGCCGCCGGCGGCGGGCTGTTCCTGATCGGCTCGTTGATCATGGCCTATAACCTCTGGATGACCGTTCGCGTCGGCGAGGCGGAAGTCCAGATGCCCGTCGCTCTTCAGCCGGCGGAATGAGGAGCTCCACCATGTCGTTCTGGACACGCCACCAAATCTTCGAAAAGAACTCGATCATCCTGATCGTCGGCATCCTGCTGGTGATCGCGATCGGCGGTCTCGTCGAGATCACCCCGCTGTTCTACCTCAAGAGCACGATCGAGAAGGTCGACGGGGTCAGGCCCTACACGCCGCTGGAGCTGGCGGGCCGCAACGTCTACGTTCGCGAGGGCTGCTATCTCTGTCACTCGCAGATGGTCCGCCCGCTGCGCGACGAGGTCGAGCGCTACGGCCACTTCTCGCTTGCCGCCGAGAGCATGTACGACCATCCGTTCCAGTGGGGCTCGAAGCGCACCGGTCCAGACCTTGCCCGAGTTGGCGCAAAGTATTCCGACGACTGGCACGTCACCCATCTGACCAACCCGCGCGCGATCGTGCCGCAGTCGGTGATGCCGGGCTATCCGTTCCTCAGCCAGACCGAGGTCGACCCGGACACGATCGCCGACCACATGCGCACGCTGAAGGCCGTCGGCACGCCGTACACGGACGACCAGATCGCCAACGCGGGCGCCGACATGAAGGCCCAGGCCGACCCGGACAATTCCGGCGGCGACGCCTTCAACAAGCGCTACGCCAAAGCCGTCGTGCGCAATTTCGACGGCAAGGCCGGCACGCCGACCGAGATGGACGCGCTGGTTGCGTACCTGCAGATGCTCGGCACGCTGGTCGACTTCAAGATCTACAACGAGAAAGCCAATCTTCGCTGAGAAGGCATGAACGATGAAAGCTATCCTGTCAGTCCATAATCTAGCGTCCGAGCTCGTGACGACGATCTGGACCCCGGTGTTCGTCGCGATCTTTCTCGCGATCATCGCCTACGCATTTTGGCCCCGTAACAAGGCTGTCTTCGACGAAGCAGCGCACCTGCCGTTGCGGGAGGAGTGAGAGACCATGACCGATCATCATAGCGACATCGATTCCGTCTCCGGCAAGTCCACGACCGGACACGAGTGGGACGGTATCAAGGAGCTCAACACACCGCTGCCGCGCTGGTGGGTGATCTCGTTCTACCTCACCATCATCTGGTCGATCGGCTACTGGATCGTCTATCCGGCCTGGCCGCTGATCCAAAGCAATACTACGGGCATGTTCGGCTACTCCTCGCGCGCCGACGTCGCGGTCGAGCTCGCCAACCTCGAGAAGATCCGCGGTGACAAGATGGCGGCGCTGGGCGCAGCCTCGCTCGCCGACATCGAGAAGGATCCGGCCTTGCTGGCGCTCGCCCGCGCCAAGGGCAAGACCGTGTTCGGCGACAATTGCGCGCCCTGCCACGGCTCCGGCGCCGCCGGCGCCAAGGGCTATCCGAACCTGAACGACGACGACTGGCTGTGGGGCGGCACGCTCGACCAGATCATGCAGACCATCCAGTTCGGCGCGCGCTCCGGTCATGCCAAGACCCATGAGGGCCAGATGCTCGCCTTCGGCAAGGACGGCGTGCTGAAGTCCGACGAGATCGTCACGGTCGCCAACTACGTGCGGTCGCTGGCGGGCCTTTCGACCCGTAACGGCTTCGATGCCGCCAAGGGCGAGAAGATCTTTGCGGAGAATTGCGTCGCCTGCCACGGCGACGGCGGCAAGGGCAACCAGGAGATGGGGGCCCCGAACCTGACCGACAAGATCTGGCTCTACGGCTCCGACGAGGCGGCTCTGATCGAGACCATCAGCCAGGGCCGTGCCGGCGTCATGCCGGCCTGGGAAGGGCGGCTCGATCCCGCCACCATCAAGGCAATGGCGGTCTACGTTCATTCGCTGGGCGGTGGAAAATAGCAGATCTCGCTGCAGACGGGGGTGAACAAAAGTGCCCCCGTTTGAGCTGGATCAACTGACGCGGCGGTGTCGGGTCTAGGTTCAATCGCACCTTTTCGAGAAGCTCCAGGCGATGAACAAGACCGTGAACCCCAAAGACCTCACATTGGATGATGACAACGGGCCGCTCTACGCAGCCCACAAGAAGGTCTATCCCCAGAGCGTCTCCGGCACGTTCCGCCGGATCAAATGGAGCCTGATGGCGATCTGCCTCGGCGTCTATTATTTCCTGCCGTTCGTGCGCTGGAACCGGGGCCTCGGCGCCCCCAGCCAGGCGGTGCTGATCGATCTTCCCAATAGCCGCTTCTACTTCTTCTTCATCGAGCTGTGGCCGCAGGAGGTCTACTACTTCACCGGCCTGTTGATCGTGGCCGCGGTGGCGCTATTCCTGATGAACTCGGTCGGCGGCCGCATCTGGTGCGGCTATCTCTGTCCGCAGACGGTGTGGACCGACCTGTTCTATGCCGTCGAGCGTCTGATCGAAGGTGACCGGCGCGAGCGGATGAAGAAGGACAAATCGTCCGACCCGCTGAAGCTCGAGCGGATCTCCGAGATCGTGCTCAAGCATTCGATCTGGCTCATGATCGCCTGGTGGACCGGCGGCGCCTGGGTGCTCTACTTCAACGACGCACCGACCCTGGTGAAGGAGCTCGTCACCTTCCAGGGGCCGATGATCGCCTATATCTGGATCGGCATTCTCACGGCCTCGACCTATCTGCTCGCCGGCTACATGCGCGAGCAGGTCTGCACCTATATGTGCCCGTGGCCGCGCATCCAGGCCGCGCTCACCGACGAATGGGCGCTGAACGTCACCTACCGCTACGACCGCGGCGAGAAGCGCACCTCGGTCAAGAAGGCCGCCGAGCTGCGCGCGCTCGGCGAGCAGGTTGGCGATTGCGTCGATTGCTACCAGTGCGTCGCGGTTTGCCCGACCGGAATCGACATTCGCAACGGACCGCAGATGGAATGCATCCAGTGCGGCCTTTGCATCGACGCCTGCGACAACGTGATGACGAAGATCGGCCGGCCGAAGCGCTTGATCGGCTACGACAACGACATCAACATCCATCGACGCCAGGAGGGCAAGGCGCCGATCTACCGGATCGTCCGGGCACGCACCATCGTCTACAGCGCGATCATCGCGGCGATCGGCGGCTTCATGGTCTATACGCTCGCGACCCGCAGCCTGCTCGACGTCAACGTGCTGCATGACCGCAATCCGGTCGCGGTCAAGCTCAGCGACGGCTCGATCCGCAACGCCTATACGGTGCGGCTGCTGAACAAGAGCGGCTACGACCGCGCCATCGCCATCGACGTGGAGGGGCCAGCCAATCCCACGATGCACGTCGTCGGCGTCGATTCGGTGACGCCGGATCGGCCGATCATCGTGATCCCGCGCGACTCCACCAGCGAGCTGCGGTTGCTCGTCACCGCGCCGGCCGAAAACAATCCGGAGAAGTCGATTCCGGTCCGCTTCCACGTCATGGATATCGGACTGGGTGTCGCCGCGAGCGCCACCGACAATTTCGTCGCGCCGTAAATCCAGGAGACCGTCATGTCATCCAAGCCGCTGACCGGAACCAAGGTCTTCCTGATGCTGGTCGCCTTCTTCGGCCTCGTGATCGGCGTCAACGTCACGATGATGAAGCTGGCGATCGCGACGCTGCCCGGCACCGAGGTCGACAGCCCCTATGCCGCGGGACTGACCTACGACCGCGAGATTTCGGCGGCGCAGGACCAGGCCGCGCGCAAATGGAAGGTCAACGCCCATATCGAACGCCGCAACGACGGCGGCGCGGTGGTTCAGGTCGAGGCGCGCGATGCCGGCGGCCAGCCGATCGCCGGACTGAAATTCGGCGGCCGGCTGGAGCGGCCGACCGACAAGCGCGCCGATCTCGCCGTCGAGCTCACCGAAGCCGGCATCGGCCTCTATCGCGGCAATGCCGCCTCCGTCGCGCCCGGGCAATGGGACCTGGTGATCGAGGGCGAGGCGCGGGGGACGCGTGTGTTTCTATCGCGTAATCGCGTGATCCTGAACTGAAGGACTTCGACATGCACGTCACGCGGGATTTCTCGCACTACGTCCGGGCCGCGGGCGAGGGCGTCCAGCATATCGATCTCGCGGTCGAAGGCGTTCACTGCGCCGGCTGCATGGCCAAGATCGAACGCGGCCTGTCCGCCATCCCCGACGTCACGCTGGCGCGCGTCAACCTCACCGACCGCCGCGTCGCGCTGGAATGGAAGGCGGGTACGCTCGATCCCGGCCGTTTCATCGATCGCCTCGAGGAGCTCGGCTACAAGGCCTATCCGTTCGAGACCGAGAGCGCGGAGGTGGCGGAGGTCGCCGAATCGCGCTTCCTGCTGCGCTGCCTCGGTGTCGCGGCGTTCGCCACGATGAACGTGATGATGCTGTCGATCCCGGTGTGGTCGGGCAACGTCTCGGACATGCTGCCGGAGCAGCGCGACTTCTTCCACTGGCTGTCGGCGCTGATCGCATTGCCGGCGGCGGCTTATGCCGGCCAGCCGTTCTTCCGCTCGGCCTGGCGTGCGCTGTCGGCGAAGACGACCAACATGGACGTGCCGATCTCGATCGGCGTGATTCTGGCGCTCGGCATGTCCGTGGTCGAGACCTTCCACCACGCCGAACACGCCTATTTCGACGCAGCGATCATGCTGCTGACCTTCCTGCTCGTCGGCCGCTTCCTCGACCAGAACATGCGGCGGCGCACCCGCGCAGTCGCCGGCAATCTCGCCGCGCTGAAGGCGGAGACGGCGGCCAAGTTCATCGGTCCCGACGAGATATCGCAGGTGCCGGTGGCCGCGATTAATCCCGGCGACATCGTGCTGCTCCGGCCCGGCGAGCGTTGCGCGGTCGACGGCACCGTGATCGAGGGCCGTTCCGAGATCGACCAGAGCCTGATCACCGGCGAGACGCTCTACGTCACGGCCGAGCAGGGCACGCCGGTCTATGCGGGCTCCATGAACATCTCCGGCACGCTGCGGGTGCGGGTTTCGGCCGCGTCCGAGGCGACGCTGCTCGCCGAGATCACGCGGCTGCTCGATAACGCGCTCCAGGCGCGCTCGCGCTATATGCGCCTCGCCGACCGCGCCTCGCGGCTGTATGCGCCGGTGGTGCATGCGACCGCGTTCATCACCATCCTCGGTTGGGTCATTGCCGGCGCGTCCTGGCATGATGCGATCGTGACGGGCGTCGCCGTGCTGATCATCACCTGTCCCTGCGCGCTGGGGCTTGCCATTCCGACCGTGCAGACCATCGCCTCCGGCGCAATGTTCAAGTCCGGCGTGCTGCTGAATTCCGGCGACGCGATCGAGCGGCTGGCCGAAGCCGACCATGTCATCTTCGACAAGACCGGCACGCTGACGCTGCCCGATCTCGAAGTGATGAATGCCGCCAACATCCCCGCCGACATCTTCGAGCTCGCCGGCCGGCTCGCG
>NZ_AJQF01000062.1:0-41543 GCF_000261705.1 Bradyrhizobium genomosp. III
GGCGCAGGCCGCCGCCGCCAAATCGCCTGTTGTCGGTGCGGTGGAAGAGGCCGGGCAGGGCGTCCGTGCGACCGTGGACGGCGTCGAGCTTCGCCTTGGCCGACCCTCCTTCTGCGGCGCGGAGGCGCTGGTTGGCAGCACCGTCGTCGATCCCGAAGCCTCCATCGTCGCGTTCAGCAAGGGCAGCGAGAGGTTCGTGCTCTCGGTCCGCCAGGGCCTCCGTCCGGACGCGCAGGCTGTGATCGCGGCGCTGAAGGCGCGCAATATCGGCATCGAGATTCTCTCCGGCGACCGCGAGCCGGCGGTGAAGGCCGCGGCTCACGCGCTCGAAATCCCCGAATGGCGCGCCGGCGTCACGCCGGCCGACAAGATCGCGCGGATCGAGGAACTGAAGCAGCGCGGCGCCAAGGTGCTGATGGTGGGCGACGGCATGAACGACGCGCCTTCGCTCGCGGCAGCCCATGTCTCGATGTCGCCGATCTCGGCCGCGCATCTGAGCCAGGCCACCGCCGATCTCGTCTTCCTCGGCCGGCCGCTGGCTCCGGTGGTTGCGGCCATCGACGCATCGCGCAAGGCGCTGCATTTGATGCGGCAAAACCTCTGGCTTGCGATTGGCTACAATGTGCTCGCGGTGCCGGTTGCGATCAGTGGCGTCGTGACGCCCCTGATCGCGGCTGCGGCCATGAGCGGATCCTCGATCCTGGTCATGCTGAATTCGCTGCGGGCGCGCAGCACCTCGCGGGAGATCGCGTAATGGAGATTCTGGTCATCCTGGTCCCGCTGGCGTTGATGCTCGGCGGCGCCGGTCTCGTCGCCTTTCTCTGGTCGCTCCGGAGCGGCCAGTACGACGATCTCGATGGTGCCGCCTGGCGCGCCATCGCCGATGACGAGCCGCCGCAGGAAGCCCCAGTCAAGCGCTAGCGCTTCAAGTTCAGCGCGAGCAGGCCAGCGGCCGCAAGGGCTATGCCCACGCCCGTCACGCAAGCGTGCCAGCCGAATGCATCGAACAGTCGGCCGAGAACGGCCGTGCCGACGAGCCCTCCACAGAAATAGCACGCAAGATAGGTGCCGCTGGCGACCCCACGGTTCTCGGTCGCCGTCTTCCCTACGAAGCCGGTGGCCGCCGCCTGTGCAAAGAAGGTTCCGACCGCGACGAGCACCATTCCGGTGAGAACTTCAGGCAGCCGCGCAGTCAGCATCAGCGGCAGGCCGATGCCGGCAACGGCGAGCGAGCCCCAGATCGTCGGGGGCGCTCCGATGCGTGAGGCAACCCGCCCAGCCAGCAAGGTCGTGACGACCGAGGGCAGGAACACCAGATAGACAAGGCCAAGATCCATCATGCCGAGCGACAGCGGCGGTCGGACCAGAACGAAATTGACGAAGGTGAAGGTACCGATGAAGGCGAACAGGATGCAGAAGCCGATGCCGTAGGCCGCGCGCAATCGCGGATTGCGCCAATGCGCGATGGTGGCTTTGAGCGGCGAAGCAGTCGGCATCATCGCATGCATCGGCTGCAGGCGTCGAATCGTGAAGTAGACCAGCACCGCGCCGGCCAGATTGAGAGCTGCGAACAGATAGAAGTTCCAGGCAAGGCCCAGGCCGTCTGCAACGGCGGCCGAGATCACCCGGCCGACGAGATTGCTCGCGACATTGCCGGTGATGTAGGCGGCAAAGGCGCCGCCGGCGTCCATCGCGCTGCATTGCTCGCCGAGATAGGCGAGGGTGAGCGCGAAGGCGGAGGCCATGCACAGGCCCTGTGCGACGCGCAGGACGGTGAACACGGCGAGATTTGGCGCGATCGCCAGCAGGCTGGTCGGGAGTGCGAGCAGCATCAAGCTGAGCAGGATGCCGGTCCGGCGGTCGATATGCGGGCTGAGAAAGCCAACCACGAGGCTGGCTGTGGCCATGCCGAACGTGCTGGCGTTGACGGCAAAGCCCATCGCTGCGGGCGTGACGCCGTAATGGCGCGTCAGCGAGGGCAGGATCGCCTGTGTTGCGAAGAGATCGACGACGGTCAGGAACGCGGTGAGGCCGATCACGAGCGAGCGTAGCGCCAGACCCGGCGAGTGCGCCTCCATCGTCATCGCGGCCGGTTTGATCGGTGCGGAAAGATCGGTCACGGCGTGATTGTCCTGTGAGGATTTGGCGCCCGGCATGGGGATCGCGGGCGCCTCATCCATAACGGTGCGCTGGGGCTGGAATGCGCTCGTTACATGTGGCGATCGTTGGGATCCTTGCGGACGTCGCCGACGTAGAGAACGACGATCTCCTTGCCGAGATTCTTCCACCAATGCGAGGTGCCGTAGACCTCCGGGCGGATGTCGCCGGCCTTGTGCACGATCGGATCGACGCAATTGGAGGCGTATTCGACGATCTCGCCCTGCTGCACGAAGATCAATGCGGGACGATCGTCGTGGCTGTGCCAGGGCACGATGCCCCCAGGCTCGATGGTCAGCTTGCGGAAGCGCAGCTCGCGCCCCTCGAGATGTGCCGGCTGCTTGCCGAGGTCTATCGCCCCAAGGGTGACGTCGGTAACGCCGACGGGTTTGTAGTCGACCATCTGCTGGGCGTTCGGTTTGATCTTGCCGGCCGGACATTCGCCGGCGATGACCGGCTGCGCCGAGAGCGTGAGCGCGCCGGCAATGGCAAGGCCTGGCCAGATCGGACGCGACAGGGCGTGGCTCCTAGACATGGAAGGGTCTCCTGCGTTGGCCGCGACCCCGCTGGTCGGCGGCTATGACGGGAGCTTCATCGAGATCGCGTCGATCCTGAAATGCCGGCTTGCTCTCGATGCGATAGCGCGGTGCTATGTTGATGCGCGGCGGCTATCGATCCGATTGGGCAACGGCATTTCCGCTTCCGGCGTATCCGGCGTCCGATGGCACGGCGCCCGATTGGCGGGCGTTCACGTCAATCCGCAGGAGCCCCAATGCCGAAATTGTCCAAGACCCTGATCGCCACCGCCGCGTTTGCGGTCATCGCCACCTCGGCCTTCTCGGAGGCGGCCTGGGACTTCAAGGCCGGCATGGCCTATGTCTATGGCGGCCCCGGCAAGATGTCGGCGATGGCCATGGCTCCGGCCGAGAAGAACCACGAGGCGATGATGAAGAACGCCAAGAAGGTGCCCGACAACACCGTCTTCTTCATGAGCAACGGATCGCTGTACTCCACCTCGGGACGGCTCGATCCGACCGGCAATTTCTACGTGAACTGAGCCGGCCTGGCATCGCGGCCGCCCCTTGCGGGCGGCCGAACCGGGAAACTAATATTCGCTGAAGGGAATGCCGGAGCAGAAGATGACATCTCTCTCGCCAGCCGATGCCGAGCAGCTCAGGCTTGCTTTCCAGCGCTGCCGCGACATGGACGGCACGCTGAACGAACAGCTCTGCGCCTATGCCGACGCCAGCCGTGCGGTGTTTCCGGCCTATGGCGAGGCCGTCGATCGCCTGGTGGCGAGATTGGGCGGGAACGGCGGTGGCGAGACCGCGCCTCACCCGGGCGATGCGATGCCGGCGTTCATGCTGCCGGACGAGGCCGGGCGTCTCGTCACGCTGCCTTCGCTGCTGCAGCGCGGCCCGCTCGCCGTGATGTTCCTCCGCGGCCATTGGTGTCCCTATTGCCGGCTCAATGTCCGTGCCGTGGTCCAGGCGTTCGATCGCATCGAGGCCATGGGTGCGCAGATCGTTGCGGTCATGCCGGAGACGCAGGAATTTACCCGCCAGCTCAAGGCTGAATCCGGCGCGCCGTTTCCGGTCCTGACCGATCTCGACAACGGCTATGCGCTGTCGCTCAATCTCGCGATCTGGCTCGGTGCCGAGATCCAGCGCCTGTTGTCCTATCAGGACATGGCGAAATTCCACGGCAATGACGGCTGGATGCTGCCGATCCCGGCCGTGTTCGTGGTCGGCCGCGACGGCATCGTGAGAGCGCGCTTCGTCGATCCCGATTTCCGCAAGCGCATGGAGATCGACGATCTGCTCGCCGCGCTGGAGAGCGCGGGCAGGGAGAACTAGGTTCTCAGCTTCTCCCCTTAGGAAGACCGTTCTCGCTACCCCGCGATCTCGCGCCAGTCGGCGCCGCGCAGCATGCGCATCACGGCGCTGGCGACCGCCGTGCGCTGCCGGCCGGCCACGCCGTAAAGGCTGACGGTGCGGCGGGCGTCCAGGCCGGCGACGACGGCACGCGTCAGTGTCTGCGGCAGGGGCGAGGTGTGCGGTATCATGGCGACGCCGATGTCGGCCTCGACCAGCTCGATCAGGTCGCGCTCGCTCGAAATCTCGTGGCCATGCTCGATGCCGTGCTCGTGCAGGCTCGCGGAGATGCGGCGCGAATGCTCGCAGAACGTCCGGCTCAACAGTTGCTCCGAGCGCAGATCGTCCAGTTCGATGCTGCTGCGGCCGGCCAGCCGATGTCCGTCGCCAACGACGAGCTCGAAGCTCTCGGTGAACAGCGGCCAGGCGTCGAGCCGTTCCCAGGCCTCATCGATCTCGGCGGCGATGCCTAGCTCGGCTTCACCTTTCTTCAAGAACTCGACGACCTCGCGGCTCGTCCCGCGCAGGAAGCGGAATTCGAGCTGGTTGAATTGCCGTCTGATCTCGTTGAGATGCGGAATGAGCAGCGCTAGGTCGATCGAATGCGTCAAGGCAACGCGCAACGCGCCGACCTCTCCGCTTTTTAACGAGGAGGCGAGCGAGCGCGCGCCGGCGGCAGCGTCAAAACACTGCTTCAGGAGCGGATGCATGCGCTGGCCGAGCTCGGTCAATTGCGCCGCCGGCCGCTCGCGGCGGAACAGGTCGCCGCCAAGCTCGGCCTCGAGTTGCTTGATCGCGCGTGTCAGCGAGGGCTGTGTAACGTTGCACTCCTCGGCCGCGCGCGTGAAATTGAGCAGCTGCGCCACCGCGAGGAAATAGCGGACCTGGTGCATTTCCATGGATCGGCTCCCAGCGAAATCGACTTCAAATCTAGCCGATCGGAACCAGAAATGACATCCCACGCGCGATAGCACGGACGTATGGACTTGGAAGCCAACTGGCATTTCAAAAGATCCCGCCATCTCTTAAAATGATCGCGGGTAACAATGCCGCCGCGTGCGACGAAAATTCGGCCGGTGCAGGCTCACCAGGAGCGAACCATGAACGGCATGAAGGGCAAAGGTGCGGATATCCCGGGTCAGGTCGTGCTGGTGCTTCAGGGCGGCGGTGCGCTTGGCTCCTATCAGGCGGGTGTCTACCAGGCGCTGCACGAGGCCGGCATCGAGCCGGACTGGGTCATCGGCACCTCGATCGGCGCCATCAATGCGAGCCTGATTGCCGGCAACGTGCCGGAGCAACGGCTTGCGCGCCTGAAGGAATTCTGGAAGCGGATGGAGCAGGCCCCGGTCTGGACCCTGGGCGGCGCCTTTCCCGACTTCAACGAGAGGCTCGCTTATTGGTCGACGGTCACCGGCGGCATTCGCGGCTTCTTCCGGCCCAATCCACTGGCGCATGCGGGCGATTCCTATCCGCTCGGTGCCGACAACGCGGGCTATTATTCGACCGCGCCGCTGGAGAAGACGCTGAGCGAGCTCGTCGATTTCGATCTCGCCAATCGCTGCGCGCCGCGCCTGACGGTCGGTGCGGCTCATGTCGGCACCAGTGAAATGCGCTATTTCGACAGCCGCGACAGTGAACTGACGGTGAAGCACATAATGGCGTCGGGCGCGCTGCCGCCGGCTTTCCCGGCGGTGCGCATCGACGGCGAGCTCTATTGGGACGGCGGCATCCTGTCGAACACGCCGACGGAAGCGGTGTTCGACGACAATCCGCGCAGGGATTCGCTGATCTTCTCCGTGCATTTGTGGAATCCCGTCGGACCCGAGCCGAACACGATCGCGGAGGTGCTGAACCGGCACAAGGACGTGCAATATTCCAGCCGCATTTCGAGCCAGATTGCGCGCCAGCAGCAGGCCCATCGCCTGCGCCATGTCATCAACCAGCTCGCGGCACGGCTTCCGGAGAGCGAGCGCAGCGATCCCGCGGTGAGAGAGTTGACGAGCTATGGCTGTCCGACCCGCATGCATGTGGTACGGCTGCTGGCGCCGCAGCTTGAGCGCGAGACCCATACCAAGGATATCGACTTCAGTCCGTCGGGGATCACACGGCGTTGGCACGCTGGTTACGCTCACACGCGATCGGTCCTGGCACGCAAGCCCTGGATCGGCGAATTCGATCCGCTCGCCGGGGTGGTGCTGCACGAGCATATGGAGGAGATGCCGATTGCGGCGGAGTGAGGGCTTGACGCGTGATTGTCTTGCGCAGTGGCGATTTCCCGAGGGCTAGGTCTAGGCTATTGTTGCCCCGTGTTCGTCGCGAGGCTTGCAATTGGTCGCTGAGAAAGATCTGGAGGCAACGCTCGATCTGGTCCGCGCCAACGCGGCGGGGCCGGTAGCGGGCGTGTTCGGTCCTGATACGCTGACCTGGCGGATCGACCGGGAGGCGGTCATCTTTCTCGGTGCCGGCCGCGCGTTGTTGCTGCAACTGGCGCATCCCTGGGTCGCCGCCGCCATCGCCGAGCATTCGAAAACCCTGGCCGATCCGATTGGCCGCTTCCATCGCACCTTTGACATCGTCTTTGCCATGGTGTTCGGCTCGCTCGACCGTGCCTTGCTGTCCTCCCGGCAGCTGCACCGACGACACAGCATGATCGTCGGAGAGATGCCGGAGACGGTCGGTCCCTTTGCGGCAGGCTCGCGCTACTGCGCCAACGATATCCCCTCGCTGCGTTGGGTCCATGCGACGCTGGTCGAGACGGCGCTGATGGCGCACGAGCTGGTTCTGTCGCCATTCTCGGTGGAGGAGCGCGAGCGCTACTGGAGCGAGAGTCGGACGTTCGGTGCATTGTTCGGATTGACGGCGGATGATCTGCCCGCGGACTGGTCGGGCTTTACGTCCTACACCGCGGCGATGGTGCAGACGGACACGCTGACCGTGAGCCCGGCGGCGCGCGAGATCGCGGCGCAGATTTTTGGCGGCGCGCGTCCGTGGTTGCGGCCGCCACGATGGTATCGCTCGCTCACGGCGAGCCTGCTGCCGGAACGCTTGCGCGCCGGCTTCGGGTTTGAGCTCGGCGAGCGGGAGCTCAGATCGGCCGACAACGCGCTGCGATGGATCCGGCGCATCTATCCGACATTGCCGGATCGGCTGCGCTATGTCGGGCCCTACCAGGAAGCGCAGGCGCGCTTGCGGGGCGAGCCGCAGCCCGACTGGATGACGCGCTGCCTCAACAGGGCGTGGATCGGGCGGCCGCAGATGGATGTGCGCCGCTGAGAATTATTCAGGGTGTCCCGGACACAGCGCACCGCAAGAGCACTGCGCTGCGTCCGGGGAACGAGAGCGGAAAGTGAGGCGCAAAACTGTCTCCACACCGTCATTGCGAGCGCAGCGACTTGTCCGCCGAAGCTGGCGAAGGCGGAAGCAATCCAGACTGTAACCGCGGAGGGTTTTTGGATTGTTTCGTCGCAAGGGCTTCTCGCAATGACGAAGAATGAGGAAGCGGCTTGCCTCACACCGAAGCCAGCTTCCGGTAGAGCGCGCTGTAGGTCCCCGCCGAGATGCTCCAGGAGAAGGACCGTCCCATGGCGCTGCGGCGCATGGTGTCGAGCTGGTCCTGCGCCATGAAGGCCGAGAACGCGCGGCGGACGCCGCCAAGGAAGGACTCGCGCGAGGGCCTCGAGAACAGGAAGCCGGTCTCGCCGTCGGTGATGGTTTCGGCAAGGCCGCCGGTCTGGTGACCGATTGGCAGCGAGCCGAAGCGCTGGGCGTACATCTGGCTGAGCCCGCACGGCTCGAAGCGCGACGGCATCAGGGTGAAATCGCTGCCGGCAAAGATGCGGCGGGCCTGGGCATCGTTGAAGCCGATCACAACTCCGATCGCGTCGGGGCGGCGGCGATGCGCGTCGATCAAGGCCTGCTCCAGCGCCGGCTCGCCGGAGCCGGTGACCACGATCTGTCCGCCGGCATCGACGATCTCGTCGGCCGCCGACAGCACGAGATCGATGCCCTTCTGGTGCACGAGACGCGCGACGATGCCGAACATCGGGCCGCGCGAGACCGCTAAGCCAAACTGCTTGCGGACGTAGTCCGCATTGGCCCTCTTGCCGACCCAGTCGCCGGCGCCGAACTGCTGGGCGAGCTGGGCGCAGGAGCGCGGGTCCCAGCTCTCGTCGATGCCGTTGAGGATGCCGGTGAGCTCGGACGCGTCCGAGCGCAGGCGGAGCAGGCCCTCCAGGCCGCAGCCGAATTCGGCCGTGGTGATCTCGCGCGCATAGGTGCCGCTGACGGTGGTGAGGTGCGAGGCGTAGACGAGGCCCGCCTTGAGGAAGGACAGCTGGTCGTAGAACTCGACACCGTCGATGTGGAAAGAGCTCTCCGGTGCGCCGATCCGCCGCAGCGAGTCCTTCGGAAAGAGGCCCTGATAGGCAAGATTGTGAATGGTCAGGATCGACGGCAGCTTGGAGCCGCGCCAGGCGAGATAGGCCGGCACGAGCGAGGCCTGCCAGTCATTGGCATGGATCAGGTCAGCTGCCCAATTCTTGTCCAGCTTGCCCATGGCCAGCTCAGCGGCGGCAGAGGCAAAGCGCGCGAAGCGGATGTCATTGTCGGGCCAGTCGCGCCCGGACTCGTCGCCATAGGGGTTACCGGGCCGGTCGTAAAGTTGCGAGCACAACAGCACATAGACCGGCATTCCGTCCTTGGTTGCGGCCCGTCCGAGCGAGCAGGCCGGCATCTCCGCGAGCGCCGGGCAGCGTCCAACGATCTGAATATGCGTGAGTTGCTCGATGATGTCGCGATAGCCGGGCAACATGATCCGGATATCGGCAAAGGAGCGAAGGGCGCGGGGCAGTGCAGCGGACACGGCTCCAAGGCCGCCGACGCGGACGAAGTCGTCCAACTCCGTGGTGACGAACAAGACCCTCAAGAACAGCTGCCCTCTGTCGATCCCGTTCGCTACTATGCAAGAACGGGTCCAGTTGTCCGGGAATTCTTAAAGCCCACCCACGCGGCGTGTCGGTTCGGTAAACACTTTCCTACTCGGCCGCCGCCCTCTAGGGTCGCCGCATCAACAACAGAGAACTTCGAGAGTTCCTAAGACCCAAGGACGTGAGCAGGCATGCAGCTAGCAGATAAGCATGAGGGGACGACGACAAAAGCCTTCGCCGGGCTGAGGGTCCTGGATTTTTCCACCACCATCGCCGGTCCTCACTGCGCGCGGATGCTTGCCGACATGGGCGCTGAGGTCATCAAGATCGAGACCGACGGCGGGGAGACCATGCGGACCCGGCCGCCGCTGCGCAAGGGGTGCAGCACCGCGTTCGGCCAGCTCAATGTCGGCAAGAAGAGCGTCGTGCTCGACCTCAAGTCCGAGGACGGCAAGGAGGCGGTGCGCCGGCTGGCCGCGGCATCAGACATCCTGGTCGAGAACTTTCGCCCCGGCGTGATGCATCGGCTGCGGCTCGACTACGACAGGCTGCGCACCGTCAACCCGAAGCTGATCTATTGCTCGATCTCGGGCTACGGCCAGACCGGCCCCTCGGCCGAGCTGCCGGCCTATGCGCCGGTGATCCATGCCGCCTCCGGCTATGATATGGCGCATCTGGCCTACCAGCCCGGCCGCAATCGCCCTGATTATTGCGGCATCTATCACGCCGACGTCGTCACCGGCACCTACGGCTTCGGGGCGATCGCGTCCGCACTCTATCAGCGGACCGTGACCGGCCTTGGCCAGCACATCGACGTGTCGATGCTGGAATCGATGCTGTCACTGACGCTGACCGAATTGCAGAGCGCACAATTTGCCGTGAAGCCACCGCCGCGCCCGATGTTCGGCCCGACCGAGACGGCAAGCGGCTATGTCATGATCACGGTCGCCAGCGAGAAGACGTTCCAGGGATTGATGGGCGTGATCGGTCACCCCGAATGGATCTCCGATCCGCGCTTTGCGACCTATGCCGCGCGCCGCGAGAATTGGGCCGAGGTGATGGACGGCGTCGAGGCCTGGTCGCGGCAGCTCACGACCGATGCGTGTCTCGCAGCGCTAGGGGCTGCCGGCGTGCCGGCTTCGGCCTATCGCACCGTGTCCGAGGCGCTGGCCGATCCGCAGCTTGCGCACCGGCAGGCGCTCTCCGAGGTGCGGGACGAGGGCGGCTCCTTTCAGGTGCTCAACCTGCCATTCCGGATGTCGGGTGCCGATACCACGCCGGCCAAGACGATGGCCGTGCTCGGCGAGCATACGGATGCCCTGCGCGAAGAGATCAGCCTCGCCGATGATGCATCAATTCCGACAGGCAAAACTGCCGCGACAGGCTGAGCACCATTACGCCGCACGTGCGGCGTGTGATCTGTCGCGCGTTCCTCTTGCCGTGGCGAGCTTTTGTCGCCAATCTCGTCCCCAGTCATTCAACGATCCGAAACATCGGACGAGGGATCCCGGGAGGAACCATGACGAACATTGCTGCCGCGGCGCGCAAGCACGCGCCGATTTTCCTTGTTGCGGCATTTGCCCTCCTTCCGCTGGCCGGGCCGGTGCAAGCGCAGAAGCCGGGCGGCAGCATCACCGTCGGCCAGGAGCTGGAGATCGCGGGCTTCGATCCGCTCAAGGTCGGCGTCTACGACACCTCGACCTTCACCGCGGCCGCGGCGATCTTTGATACGCTGACCACGCTCGACGACAAGGGCGAAGCCGCGCCGAAGCTCGCGATGTCCTGGACTCATTCCGACGATTACAAGAGCTGGACCTTCAAGCTGCGCCAGGGCGTGACATTCCACGACGGCACGCCGTTCAATGCGCAGGCTTTCAAGGAGAATTTTGACCGGCAGAAGGACCCGGCCAACAAATGCCGCTGCGCCTTCTACATCACCAACGTCAAGGAAGTGCTGGCGCCGGACGAAACCACCGTTGTCTTCAATCTGACCGATCCCTCGGTGAACTGGCCGGCGGTGATCACCATCCAGAGCTCCAACAACGTCATTCAGTCGCCGACCGCCTGGAAGACGAAGGGCGACGATTACAATCGCAATCCCGTCGGTACCGGTCCCTATATCCTGAAATCATGGACCGCTGGCGACCGGATGGTGCTGGAGAAAAACCCCAACTACTGGGACAAGGGCCGTCCCTATCTCGACCGCATCATCTTAAAGCCGCTGCCCGATGCGCAGTCGCGCTTCGCCTCGCTGCAATCGGGCGAGGCCGACATCATCTGGGACGACGAGAACGACGCCGACAACATCATGAAGGCGCAGAAGGACTCCAAGCTCACGGTGCACACCTACAAGGGCTCGGGCGCGCAGGTCTACGCCTTCAACACCAAGGTCGCGCCGTTCGACGATGTCCGCGTGCGTCAGGCGCTGGTGATGGCGCTCGACCGCCCGAAAATGTCGCAGGCGATCAGCAACGGCCTGAGCCGGCCCGCGACCAATCCCTATGGCGATGGCTCCTGGGTCAAATGCAAGGATGACGGCGCGCTGCCGTTCGATGTCGAGAAGGCCAAGGCGCTGATCAAGGATTACGGCAAGCCGGTCGAGTTCAAGATGCTGGTGACCGCAACCCCGCGCGGCCGCATGATCGGCCAGGTGCTTCAGCAATTCTGGAAGCGCGCCGGCGCCAACATGGAGATCGAGCAGGTCGATCAGGCGACCATTCCGTCACGCGCCTTCACCCGCCAGTTCCAGATGACGCCGTGGCGCATCGTCGATCTCGCCGATCCCGACCCGCAGATGTACGCGAATTTCCGCAGCGGCAGCCCGCTGGCATTGGCCGGATACTCAAACCCGGAGCTCGACAAGCTGCTGGACCACGCGCGCGTCACCGCCGACCTCGGCCAACGCACCGAGGATTACTGCGCCATCAGCCGCCTGATCAACAAGGAGGCAATCTGGTTCTGGACCTTCCAGAACACTTATTACGCGCTGTCGAGCGCCAAGCTGAAAGGCTTCCCCAAGATCTACAACGGCGTGATCGACGTTTCGACGACCTGGCTGGAATGATGGCGCGATGCTGAACTTCGTCGTTCGGCGGCTGCTTGGCATGCTGCCGGTGTTGCTCGCCGTGTCGCTGTTGACCTTCCTGATCGCCTCGCTGCTGCCGGGCGATCTCGCTCTCGTCATCCTCGGCGATCAGGCGACGCCGGAGAATGTTGCGGCGCTGCGCCGTGACATGGGGCTCGATCAGCCGCTGTGGTGGCGTTACCTGAGCTGGCTCGGTCACGTCCTGCAGGGCGATCTTGGCCGCTCGTTCCGCACCGGGCAGACGGTGTTGCAGGCGGTCGCCGAGCGCATTCCGGTCTCGCTCCAACTGATGCTGATGGCCGAGTTCATCGGACTGTTGATCGGCGTCCCGGTTGCGATCGCCTGTGCCGCGCGTGCCGGCGGCGCGTTCGACCGTTTCATGACCGGCAGCGCGTTCGCGATGCTGTCGATGCCGTCGTTCCTGGTGGCGATCCTGCTGATCTATCTGTTCGCGGTCGAGCTGCACTGGCTGCCGGCGACGGGCTATGTGCCGTTCACCGAGGCGCCGCTGGCGAATTTACGCTTCTTCGTGCTGCCGGCACTGACGCTGGCGCTGGCGGAATGGCCGGGAATCATGCGCGTGCTGCGCTCCGACATGATCGCGACCTTGCAGGAGGATTATATCGCGCTCGCCAAGGCCAAGGGTCTCAAGCCCGCGCGTATCCTGTTCGTGCATGCGCTCAAGCCCTCGTCGCTGACGCTGGTGACGGTCACAGGCATCAATATCGGCCGCCTGCTCGGCGGCACCCTGATCGTGGAATCGATCTTTGCGCTGCCCGGCATCGGCCGGCTGCTGGTCGGGGCGATCTACACCCGCGACCTCGTCATCCTCCAGGGCGTCGTGCTGCTGGTTGCCTGCGGCTTCGTCATCGTGAATTTCATCGTCGACATGCTCTACGCCGTGCTCGACCCCAGGATCCGCCATGGCCACGCTTGAGCTCTCGATGCAGGACGAGGCGGCGCCCGTGCCGGTCGGCCGCAAGCGCAGGCTCGGCCTGCTGTTCTGGATCGCGAGCGCCTGGCTCGCGATCATCCTTGCGCTCGCGATCCTTGCGCCGGTGCTGCCGCTGCAGAACCCCGTAGACATGGACATGCTGGAGCGCCGCGCGGCGTTCTCCACCGAGCACTGGCTCGGCACCGACGGGCTCGGCCGCGACGAGCTCGCCCGCCTGATTTTTGGCGCGCGCGTGTCGTTGACCGTCGGGCTGATCGCGCCGATGATCGGCCTTACGCTCGGCGGCGCGCTCGGCCTGCTCGCCGGTTATTTCCGCGGCCGGTTCGAGACGCTGGTGGTCGGCAGCATGGACGTGCTGCTCGCCTTTCCGCCGCTGATCTTCGCGCTCGCGGTGACGGCTTATCTCGGTCAGTCCGTCCCCAACCTCACCCTGATCCTCGGCGTGCTCGGCATTCCCGCCTTCATGCGTGTGGCGCGGGCCGCGACGCTGACGCTGGCGCGGCGGGAATTCGTGATCGCGGCCGAGGCGTTAGGTGCCAGCCATGCGCGCATCCTGCTGCGCGAGCTATTGCCGAACGTGATCCTGCCGCTGCTGGCCTTCTTCCTGCTCGGCGTTGCCGTCACCATCGTGGTCGAGGGGGCGCTGTCCTTCCTCGGTCTCGGCGTTCCGCCGCCGATGGCGAGCTGGGGCAGCATGATCGGCGAAGGGCGCGACAGCCTCGACGTCGCGCCGCGGCTGGCGTTCCTGCCGGCGACCGGATTGTTTCTCACCGTGCTGGCCTTCAATCTGGTCGGCGATACCTTGCGGGCGCTGACCGACCCGCGTCAGGGGGCGCTGTGAGCGCTCCGCTCTTGATCATCGAGGACGTTGCAGTCGAGCTACCGACGCCGCGCGGTAATCTGCGCGCCGTGGATCATGTCGACCTGTCGCTGGAGGCGGGCTGCACGCTCGGCATCGTCGGCGAGTCCGGCTGCGGCAAGACCATGCTCTCGCGCGCGGTGCTTCAGCTGCTACCGAAAAAAGCAAAGCTCACGGGCCGCGTGATGTTCGACGGCCAGGATCTGGTGCGGCTCGATGCGGAACCCTTGCGTCGCTTGCGCGGGCGCGATCTCGCAGTCGTGTTTCAGGACCCCATGACCTCGCTAAACCCGGTGCTGACCATCGGCACGCAGCTGATGGAGACGATCCAGGAGCATCTCGAGCTCGATGCCCCCGCAGCACGGAAGCGCAGCATCGAGCTGCTGGCGGCTGTCGGAATCCCGGCGCCTGAGCAGCGGCTCGCGCAATATCCGCATCAATGTTCCGGCGGCATGCGCCAGCGCATCGCGATTGCGATCGCGTTGTCCTGCGAACCGAAGCTGTTGATCGCGGACGAGCCGACCACCGCGCTCGACGTCACCATCCAGGCACAGATCCTCGATCTGCTCGCGCGCGAGCAGCGCCGCCGCCACATGGCGATGATCATCATCACCCACGATCTCGGCGTGGTCGCGGGCCGTGCCGACGAGGTCGCCGTGATGTATGCGGGCAGGGTGGTGGAGCGCGCCCCGACCCAGGCGCTGTTCAAGCGCATGCACATGCCCTACACCGAAGCGTTGCTGGCGGCGATCCCGAAGCTGGAGACCGCGCCCCATACCCCGCTGCCCGCGATCTCCGGCCGTCCGCCCGATCCGACACGACCGCTAAAGGGCTGCTCCTTCGCGCCTCGCTGCCGCTATGCCGCTAGCCGTTGTCATGAGGCCAAGCCCGACCTGAAGAGCGCCGAGATGCCCGATCATCTCTATGCCTGCTTCCACCCGATCCAGATGGCGGAGGGAGTTGGCGCATGATGCAGCTTGCCGCGCGCGCCGAGCCGCTGCTGAACGTCGACAATCTCGTCGTCGAATATGGTCTCGGCAACAAGACGGTGCATGCGGTGTCCGGTGTCAGCCTTGCGGTCGCGCGCGGCGAGACGTTGGGGCTGGTCGGAGAATCCGGCTGCGGCAAGTCGACGCTGGGGCGCGCGGTGCTGCAATTGCGACGTGCCAAATCCGGCCGGGTATTGTTCGACGGCGAAGATCTCACCGCGATGGAGGGCGAGGCGTTGCGCAAGATGCGCCGCCGCGTGCAGTTGATCTTCCAGGATCCGATCGCCTCGCTCAATCCGCGCCGTCGCATCGGCGACATCGTGGCCGAGCCGCTCATCATTGCCGGCGTCAAGGATGCCGCCGAGCGCAAGCGCAGGGTTCACGAGGTGCTCAGCGCGGTCGGGCTCGATCCTGATCTCGTCGCGGGCCGCCTGCCGCATGAATTCTCCGGCGGGCAGTGCCAGCGCATCTGTATCGCGCGGTCGCTCGTCCTCAATCCGGAATTCATCGTCTGCGACGAGCCGGTCTCGGCGCTGGACGTCTCGATCCGCGCACAGATCCTCAATTTGCTGGAGGAGATGAAAGCACGCTTCGGCCTGACGCTGTTGTTCATCGCGCATGATCTCGCAGTGGTCAAAGCGGTCAGCGACCGCGTCGCGGTGATGTATCTCGGTCGGCTCTGCGAGGTCGGTCCGTCGGAGCAATTGTTCGCAAATCCAGCGCATCCCTACACCGGGCTCTTGTTGCAGGCGATCCCGGTGCCCGATCCGGATGTGCGTCCCGCCGAGAGTGTGGCGGCGGGTGAGCCACCATCGCCGATTGCGCCGCCGTCCGGCTGCCGCTTCCGCACCCGCTGCCCACGCGCCGATCAGCGATGCAGCGCGGAGATACCGGAGTTGCGCGAAATCGGGCCTGGCCAGTTCGCAGCTTGCCATCATCCGCTGACCTGAACTAAGACCGGTTTGTCTCGCCTCGCCGGCCATGGCATGGTGGCGCGACAACGAGAAGCATGCCGGGAGAACGCCGATGAAGAGTTTCAAGGTCGCCGATTTCAAGGCGCCGCTGCAGGAGTTCGACGAGGCGACGCCGCAGCCCTCGGGCACGCAGGTCCTGATCAAGGTGAAGGCCGCCGGCGTCTGCCACAGCGACCTCCACATCTGGGAGGGCGGCTACGATCTCGGCCATGGCCGCAAGCCGCTCTCGCTGAAGGACCGCGGCATCAATCTGCCGCTGACCATGGGTCACGAGACGGTCGGCGAAATCCTGGCCTTCGGCCCTGACGTGAAACCGACCGACCAGGGCGACCTCAAGCTCGGCGATGTCGGGCTGGTCTATCCCTGGATTGGCTGCGGCAAGTGCGCGACGTGCCTCGCCGGTGACGAGAACATGTGCCTGACGCCGCGCTCGCTCGGCGTCTATTGCGACGGCGGCTATTCCGATCACATGCTGGTGCCGCATCCGCGCTATCTGCTCAATCTCAGGGGACTCGATCCCGCAACGACCGCGCCCTATGCCTGCTCGGGCGTCACCACCTACAGCGCGCTGAAAAAGGTTGAGCAGCATTTCGACACGCCGATCGTGATGTTCGGCGCCGGCGGGCTCGGCCTGATGGCACTGTCGCTCTTGAAAGCCATGGGCGGCAAGGGCGCGATCATGGTCGATATCGATGCCAGGAAGCGCGAAGCGGCGGAGAAGGCCGGCGCGCTCGCCACCGTCGACCCGAAGGCGCCGGATGCGCTGGAGCAACTCGCCAAGAAGGCGGGCGGGCCGATCCGTGCCGTGATCGACCTCGTCGGGAATGCCGCGACGACGCAGCTTGGATTCGACTGCCTGACCAAGGGCGGCAAACTCGTGATCGTCGGCCTGTTCGGCGGCGGCGCAACCTGGGCGCTGCCGCTGATTCCGATCAAGGCGGTGACGATCCAGGGCAGCTATGTCGGAAACCTGCGCGAGACGCAGGAGTTGCTCGACCTCGTCCGCACCAAGAAGGTGCCGCCGATCCCGGTGACCACGGCGCCGCTCGCCAAGGCCAACGATGCGCTGGTGCAATTACAGCAGGGCGCGGTGGTCGGGCGCACGGTGCTGACGCCGTAGCGAACACTCTCTCCTCCGTCATTGCGAGCGCAGCGAAGCAATCCAGAAATCCCTCCGTGGACACAGTCTGGATTGCTTCGTCGCAAGAGTTCTTCGCAATGACGACTTGGCTAGCTCCTTTCCTTGAGGCCTTAAATGTCCGCAAACAACGCCTTCCACATTGCCGTGCTCGCCGGTGACGGCATCGGTCCCGAAGTCATGGCGCCGGCCGTCGAGGTGCTGCGCAAGATCGAGCAGAAATCGGATTTGCGCTTCCGTTTCACTGAAGCACCCGCCGGCGCCAACAATTATCTTGCCACCGGCAAGTCGATGCCTGACTCGACCATCAAGCTGTGCGAGGAGGCGGACGCAATCCTGCTCGGCGCCTGCGGCCTGCCGTCGGTGCGCTACCCCGACAATACCGAGATCGCGCCGCAGATCGAGCTGCGTTTCATCTTCGATCTCTATGCCGGCGTGCGACCGGCGCGCCTTATTCCGGGCGTGCCGAGCCCGATCGTCGGCGCTGATGCGCGCGGCATCGATCTCGTCGTGATCCGGGAATCGACCGAAGGCCTGTTCGCCTCGATGGGCAAGGGCGTCGTCACCCATGAGGACGCGCGCGAGACCATGGTGATCACACGCAGGACATCCGAGCGCCTGTTCGATTTCTCGTTTCGCCTCGCCGAGCGGCGCAAGGCGCGCGGCAAGCCCGGCGCGCTTGCCTGCGTCGACAAGGCGAACGTGTTCAAGGCGTTCGCGTTCTTTCGCGGCATTTTCGATGAGATCGCCAAGAAGCATCCCGACGTGAAGACCGATCGGCTCTATGTTGATGCCTGCTCGGCCATGCTGGTGAAGCGTCCCTGGGATTTCGACGTGATGGTGATGGAGAACATGTTCGGCGACATCGTCTCCGACATCACTGCGAGCCTGATCGGCGGCCTCGGAATGGCGCCGTCGGCGGACATCGGCGACAAATATGCCGTGTTCCAGCCCTGCCACGGCACCGCGCCCGACATCATGGGGCAGGGCAAGGCCAATCCCACTGGCATGATCCTGTCGGCGGCGATGATGCTGGACTGGCTCGCCGACAAGCACGGCGTCGAGAGCGCGGCGGAGGCCGGCGAGACGATCGAGCGTGCGGTGGATCAGGTCTATGCCGGCGGCATCAAGCCGATGGAATTCGGCGGCAGCAACGGGACTGCCGACATCACCAAAGCGGTGCTGGCGGCGCTCTGAGAAGCAGCCGAGCCGCGGCGCCGGTTCATCTCAAAAGAAAAGGGGCCTCGCGGCCCCTTTGTCGTTCACCAGCGGCGCCAATGGTGGTGGCGATGGCCCCAGCCCCACGGGCGCGGGCCGTAGAAGCGTCGCGGGCCGCCGTAATAGCCGTAGGCGCCGTAATAGTTCGGACGCCAGAAGCAGCGGCCCCAGGGGTTGCACACCCAGCGCACCTGATCCACGTCAGCGGCCGGACCGCTTGCAATCTTGTCCGCCTGCGGGATGCCATTCGGCATGGCTGCGAGCGCCTCGCCCGACGCGAGCGCCACACCGCCGATGGCAGCCAGAGCAAGAACAGCAGATTTCAGTGTCATCGCGATCTCCCTCGTTGTGGCGGGAGAACTTTCGTCAGATCAACTAGTTGCTACCGCGCGGAGCTGCACGAGGAATTTAATCTTCCTGAACGTCGGTTCAGCTTCAACGCCCCTGGAACTGTGGCTTGCGCTTTTCCATGAAGGCTTGCCGGCCCTCGCGAAAGTCTGCGCTGTCCATACAGGCATTGCCGATCGCCTTGATCGCGTCCATGTCGCGCTGACTCTCATCCTTCAGCACCTGCGCGATGGTGATCTTGGCGGCCTTGATCGCGAGCGGGGCGTTCTGCGAGATCGTCTCGGCAATCGTCATGGTCTCGCCCCAGAGCTCGTCGACCGGGAACACGCGCTCGATAAGGCCAATGCGCAGCGCTTCGGCGGAATCGATGCGCATGCCCGTGTACATCAGAAGCCGCGCCCAGGACGGGCCGACCAGCGAAACCAGGTGCCGCAGGCCGTCAAAGCCATAGGCGATGCCGAGCTTGGCCGCGGGAATGCCGAACTGGCTGTCGTGCGCGGCGATGCGGATATCGGCGAGCATGGCGACCTGCATGCCGCCGCCGAGGCAAAAACCGTCGATGCAGGCAATCGTCGGCTTGGGATAGTCTGCGAGCAGTGCGCGCTGGGCGGCGCTACGCCTGGCATATTCCTCGGACGCTGCCGCGTTGTGGCGAGTCTTCTCGAATTGGCTGATGTCGGCGCCGGAGACGAAGGCCTTACCGCCGGCTCCGCGCAGGACCACGACGCGCACCGTCTCGTCGTCGCGCAGGCTCGTCAAGGCCTCGCCAAATCCCTCCCACATCTCCAGCGACATCGCGTTGCGCTTGTCGGGATTGTTGAAGGTGATCACGCCGACGCCGTCGGTGGTGTGCTGGAGAATCTTGCCGTCCGCGTAGGGTGTACCGGTCGTGCTGAATATGTCGGACATCGCTTGCTCGCTCGTCATGTGCGAGGGGCAATGTGCTGCGCTGGCGCTTCCGGGGTCAACCGCGGCAGGGTGGGCGAGTCTGCATCCGCCTGTAGCGGGATTGCATGGCGCGTCGTCCCGAGTGTCGCGCGCGCAAAGAAAAGGGGCGGTCGTGCCGCCCCGCAAAGGCCGCGCGCAAGCGCGCGAGCCGGAATATGATCGTTCAATCCGGCCGCGTCCCCGCGACGCGGCGGATTGAAGATCGGCCGCAAAGGCCAGACCGTCGACCGGTCTCAGCTCTCGTTCGCCGCGATCGATTCCATCAGCGAGACCAACTGACGCTGCACGGTCTGGTCCTTGATCTTGCTGTAGGCGCGCAGCAGGCGGAGGCTGAAGGCCGAATCGAGGAACAGCAGGCTCTCGACTTCGCGCGCCTTGTTGTCACCGTCGTAGAAGAAGGTCACGGGCACGTCGAGGGCGGAAGCGATCTGCTGCAGACGAGCCGCGCCGACGCGATTGACGCCCTTCTCGTATTTCTGAACCTGCTGGAAGCTGACGCCAAGCTTCTCGCCGAGCTCGGCCTGCGAGATCTTCATCTCGACGCGCCGCAGACGAATCCGCTTGCCAAGCTCGATGTCCGGCTTGCCAGCACTGCGCTGCTTCATTCTTTTCGCCGCTGCTTTCATCTTCGTTTTCACCTTTGTTCTTCGGTTGAAAATCCCCCGAAGAGCTGGGTCAGGGGTTCGCCCATATACGAGTCCTTGAATTCATGCGGATGCACGAACTCTTCCTTAAACCACGGGAAGCGAGCCGGACTGAAAGCTTCGATCAGCCAATCAATCATGTGCCGCACACGCGGAATACGGCCGCTACCGGGATGGTAGGACAACCAGATATCCAGCGGTCGGTTCAACTCGACCTCCAGTGGAATCAACCTCCCGCCAAGCGCAATGGCGTAGCTCGGGAAGACGCCGATGCCGGCGCCATTCGCGACCGCCCAGTAGTTGGCGCTTGAGACGTTGGTCTTCATGACCAGAAGGTCACGTTCCGATACGCCCGGGAAGAAGCTCTCGAAGGATTCCTTGGCGGCAAGCTGGTCGGCGAATTGCAGCACCAGGCGATGCTTGATCAATTCCGCCGCCGAGCGCGGCGCGCCATGCTTCTCGATGTATTTCTCGGAGGCCCAGAACATCAGATGCATGCGACCGAGCCGCACTAGCTTGATGTCGAGCGCCGAGGGACGCGACAGATGGATGGCGACGTCGGCTTCGTGGCGCGAGACGTCGGCCGAGCGCATCGCGCAATGCAGGTCGACCAGGATCTTCGGATAGGCCTGCTGGAATTCAACCAGGCGCGGGGCGAGCCAGAACGTGCCGAGCCCCTCAGTAACGGCGACTCGCACCTCGCCGGACAGGGCGTTGGCCATCGAATCGCTGGCGCGCAGTACGTCGAAGGTGGCGGCCTCCATGCGCTCGACGGCGGAGACCACCAGCGCGCCCTCATCGGTGAGATGGGTGCCATGGACGTCGCGGGTGAAGAGTGTGGTGCCGGTCTGGCGTTCGAAATCGTCGATTCGCCGGCGCACGGCGTTGATCGACAGCGACAGGCGCTCGGCCGCCGATCGGAAACTCCCGCATCGGACGACTTCAAGGAATATGCGGGCGGCATCCCAATCAGAGAGGCCGCTGAGATTTGTCTTTGGGCGTTCCGCCACAGGAACGCCCCTTTCCGCCAAGGAGTGCATACAAGTCCCTTCGGTTAGCTAAACTGGCAGAATCTGGCGCAAACCACAACCACTGCGGGTTGGGGGATGATGAGTTTTGAACGTCATCCTTACTACCTCGTGGGTGGTATCTGAATGCTGCCAAGGGTTGGGAATCGGGCAGGCCATTGCCCGGATGAGGGGTGTGGCGTGAGTGCCGTTGCGAGCCGTGAAATGGCTGCGGGATTGCAGGCGCTGTCGGCAATGAGTGTGCTTGCGCGAAAGCCGGCGCCATCTCTCTCAATGGATCAATCACAGGGCGCGGGGCGTTTGCTCTCGGACCGTTTCGACCATGGCCAACGGAGCAGCGCGGCGATGTTAGCCGGAACCGCAGTTCCGCGGCAGAAACCCACTGAAATCAGGTTCAGAGGCGCTGTGGCCTCGTGCTATCCTCCGTATTCCATGGGGGCCGAAGGGGTCGTCACCAACACGTCTCGCAGGCCGAATTAACGGAAAGAACGCCGGTGTCGCATTCAGACGAACAGTTGCAGTCGGTGCTGGAAACGCTCGAGGGGTGCCGCAGGGTTCTCAACGCGTGCGACAGCCGTGAGTCGGCCGAGCTGCTGTCCATTGTCATCCTCGACGTCAGGATGAAACTCAAAGGAATTGACAGTGCCGATCTCAAGGCACTGTGCGACGAAATGCTGCGGAGCGCTGCGAGCGAGCCGCCGTCCCCTTCCAAGCAGACGCAGGACCAGCCCCGGCGTCCGCTGCTCCGCGTGGTGAAGTAGCCGCGCCGCCGAATCTCGCTTTTTGGCGAGGTTTGTGCGCGTCCCGATGCCGCACCTGTGATCGCAGGCGGCATCGGGAGGAGCCCTGGTTTGATGCGCCTCTGTTGCGCATTCTCCGGCATCGGTTACACCAGAGCCGGTTCGGCTCCGGGCCGCGCGCATTCCCGGCGCGCCGCACCGGGGCCTGAGATGGCTCAGACGGCATCATGCAAAATGTTTCGATCCCGGCGGCGCTGATTGCAGGCCTCGTCAGCTTCCTTTCGCCTTGCGTCCTGCCCCTGGTCCCGCCCTATCTGATCTATCTTACGGGCGCCACGATCGAGCATGTCGAGAGCGACGAGCCGGGCTCGGCCTCCAAGCGCGCGATCATGATGTCGGCGCTCCTGTTCGTGCTCGGCTTCTCCACGGTGTTCGTCGCGCTCGGCGCCAGCGCCTCGCTGGTCGGTGGGCTGATCCGCGCCTGGTCGGCGGAGTTGTCGATCCTCGCCGGCATCGTCATCATCATCATGGGCCTGCACTTTCTCGGATTGACGCGCATCGGCCTGTTGATGCGCGAGGGACGGCTGCCGATCCCCAAACCGGTCGGCCTCTGGGGCGCCTACATCATGGGGCTCGCCTTCGCCTTCGGCTGGACGCCCTGTATCGGCCCGATCCTCGCCGCGATCCTTTCGATCGCGGCCGCTGAGGCTACGGTGACGAAGGGCGCGGGGCTGCTCGCGGTCTATTCGGCCGGTCTCGGCATTCCCTTCCTGATCGCCGCGCTGATGATCGAGCAGTTCTCGGCACTGTTCGCGCGGATGAAGGGACATCTCGTCAATGTCGAGCGCGCCATGGGCGTCCTGATGGTGATCACCGGCATCGGCTTTCTCACCGGCGCGGTCTCGAATGTGAGCATCTGGCTGCTGGAGACGTTCCCGGCGCTGCAGACCATCGGGTAGGGCTTGATCCGGAAAATGCCGGCGCGCTGATCGCGCCGGCGTCCCCGTGTGCAGTTGCTCAGGGTTTGAACACGTAGCCCGGCGAGATCGCCGCCGTCTCCGGGATCGGCGGCAGGTCGGTGAACAGTTCGGGACGATCCTTCATGACCTTGAGAATGTGCTTCGGCTCGATATGCGCATTGACGTCAAAGGTCGATTTGAGGATGCCGAGGCGGGAGAGCCGATCCTCGGCGCTCCACAGCGCACGGTAATTGTTCGCCGACAGCCGACGGTCCGCCTGCTGGATGTTAAACTGCATCGCAGCCTCGGCGACGTCCTGCTTGAGGCCGGGAATCCAGCGTGTGGCGACTTGCGCCGCCTGCTTCGGATTCTTGCGCATCCATTGATCGGCCTCGGAGACGGCAGCGAGGAATTTCTCGATGGTCTCGCCGTTGGCCTGCACCCAGGGACGAAGCGCGACGTTGAAGCCGATATAGGAGATCACGTCGCCGCCTCTGATGATCTCGACCGCGCCGGGCACATCCTTGCCTGCAACGATCGGCCAGGGATCCCAGCCCGAGAACGCGTCGATACCCTTGGCGAGCAGGGCGACGGTCATGTCCGGCGGCGGCGTGTTGACCAGCGTCACGTCATCGGGCTTCAGCCCGGCCTTCTCCAGCGTCGCCAGGATGTAGAGATGATTGATCGTGCCGAAGGAGGCCGCGATCTTCTTGCCCTTGAGCGTCGACAGGTCACCCTTGACGATGCCTGAACCTTCACGCGCGATGATCGCCATGGTGGCATCGGAGCCGGCCTTGGTGGCGTTGCCGCTGTAATTGCCGAGTGCGACAAGATCCATGCCGCGCAGCACGGCGCCGATCATGGGCACGCCGACCTGCACGATCTCGCTCTCGCCGGCTTGCAGTGCGTTCAGCGCGTCGACGCCGGTCGCGTAGGGGCGTGCGATCGTGACATCGAGCCCGTACTTCTCGAAGAAGCCGCGCTCGAGTGCGATCGGCAGGCCGATCTGGTCGATGCCGGTGACCATGCCGGCCTTCAGTTTCGTCGGGGTCTGGGCGCTCGCCGGCACCATGCCGGCCAAGAGCGCGATTCCGAGCAGCAAGAGTCGTTTCATATTCTCAGCCTCCCTCTTTTATCGGCCCCACCGCCGTCACCCAATAGGGGCGGGCGACGGCGTTGAGGTCCGTTCGTTTGACGCCGCGTAGCTCGATCGAATGCTCATCCGTTCCCGAGACGCGTCCATATTGCTGGAATGCGAGCACGTGGAAGCGCTCCGGCGTGAACGGCAGCTCGATCTGCACGTTCACTTTTTCCGATGTGCCCGTGAGCTCCGGCGAGATCTTTCCCGGCGCGGCAACCGTCAACCAGAGTTGAAACAGCGCCCATGCGGCAATGGCGCCGAGCACGATGCGGCCCTTGGGCGAGCGCAGGACGTCGGAGGCGATGCTCATGCCGCGCGCACCATCTGGAGCACCCGCGCCGAGAGCTGCTTGAAGTGGTCGTCCTTGACGAGGTCGTCCCAGACGCGAGGCCGCGGCAGGTCCACCGCGATCTCGTCGAGCACGCGTCCCTTCGACAGCACGACCACGCGGTTGGCGAGAAACACCGCTTCGGGCACGTCATGGGTGATGAAGATCACCGTCGGCTTGCGCTCCTGCCAGATCCGGGTCAGCTCCTCCTGGAGCGTCATGCGCGTCTGCGCGTCGACGCTGGCGAACGGCTCGTCCATCAGCAGGACGTCGGGATTGTTGGCGAGTGCGCGCACCACGCCGACGCGCTGCTGCATGCCGCCGGAGAGCTCGTTTGGATAGCGGTGCGCCGCGTGCGACAGCCCCGCGAGCGCGAGATATTCGCGCGCGATGCGGTCGCGCTCGGCCTTGGGCACGCCGCGCATCTTCGGGCCGAAGCCGACATTGTCGAGCACCGTCTTCCAGGGAAACAGCGCGAACGACTGGAACACGACGCCACGCTCGGGGCCGGGCCCGTGCACCGGCTTTCCGTCGAGCAGGATGTCCCCCTTCGAATAGGGGATGAAGCCGGCGATCATGTTGAGGATTGTCGTCTTGCCGCAGCCGGACGGGCCGACCACGGAGATGAACTCGCCGGGCTCGACGTCCAGCGAGACGTCGTGAACGGCGGTGACATGCGCGCCTGCGTAAGGATCGAAATAGGTCTTGCCGAGATTGCGCAGCGAAAGCGTCTTCATGATGTCACCAATCCCCAACGCTGGCCGGTCACGCGCTCGAGCGGCGCGAGGACCCAGGCGTCCACGATGTACCAGAGCAATCCGAGAATGATCATGCCGAGCAGAATCTCCACGGTAGAGCCGGCGCGGCGGGCATCGAACATCATGAAGCCGATGCCCGATGTGCCGACGATCATCTCGACCGCGATCAGCGCGCGCCAGCCATAACCGAGGCCGTTGCGCAGGCCCGTGATGATGTTGGGCAGCGCCCCCGGCAGCGTCACCTCCCAGAGCACCCGCGCGCGCGAGGCACCGAGGCTGAGGGCGGCGCGCGCGAGGTCGCGCGGCACGGATTCAACCCCGAGCACGGTGTTGAGCACGACCGGGAACAGCACGGTGTAGACGATGACGAAAGTCATCGTCGTCAGTCCGAAGCCGAACCAGATCAAGAGGATCGGCAGCCAGGCAATGTCGCCGATGGCCTGGAAGAACAGCAGCACCGGCCAGCAGATCCGGTGTGCCCAGCGGCTCGTGCCGATCAGGATGCCCA
Source organism: Bradyrhizobium genomosp. III (assembly GCF_000261705.1). Taxonomy (NCBI): domain Bacteria; kingdom Pseudomonadati; phylum Pseudomonadota; class Alphaproteobacteria; order Hyphomicrobiales; family Nitrobacteraceae; genus Bradyrhizobium; species Bradyrhizobium genomosp. III. The sequence goes on from NZ_AJQF01000062.1 coordinate 25,577, forward strand.
AGGGAATGCCGAGCGCCATGCCGACGGCGGCGCCGGTTGCGAGCCGGATCAGGCTGTCCTGAAGATAGTCGGGCAGGATCCCCTTGTAGGTGAGCGTGAAGAACGCGCGCAGCACATCGGCGGGGCCGGGGAAGAACGCTCGCGGAAACACCCCGGCCTCGCTGACCGCCGTCCACAACGCCAGCACCGGGATGAACGGAATGATGGCGGCGACCCCGGGCCAGCGCCGGGTCAGGCGGGTATAGTCGCCCCAGATTTGCAGCAGCAGGTTCATGCGCGCCTCACCAAGCCCCAGCGTTCGATGGTCGCGCGTTCCAGCGGGACCAGCAGCAGACGGTCGATCAATAGCCAGAGCACGCCGATCACGATCATGCCGAACACGATCACTTCGGTGCGGTAGAAATCGCGTGCGACGAACAGCATGTAGCCGAGCCCGACATTGGTCGCGATCATCTCGGCGGCGATCAGCCCGCGCCAGGCAAAGCCCAGGCCGGTGCGGATGCCAGTGACGATGTTGGGCAGCGCGCCCGGCAGCAATACTTCGGTCAGCAGCGCCCAGCGGCCGGCGCCGAGCGAGGCGGCAGCATTGCGCAGCGTGTGCGGAATGGTCCTGACGCCGAGCAGGGTGTTGTAGGCGACGACGAAGAACACGGCGTTGAAGATCACGAAGACGATCGCGCCGAAGCCGTAGCCGAACCATAAGGTCGCGATCGGGATCCAGGCGATGCCGGCGAGCACCGAGAAGAAGCGGAACAGCGGCGTGAGAAAGGCCGCCACCGTCGGGCTCACGCCCATGGCGATACCGAGCGGCACGGCGGTGGCGATGCCGATCAGCGTGCCGAGGCCGACGCGCAAAAGGCTGGCGCCGACATGGGCGAACAGCGTGCCGTCGCGGATCGACTCCATGGCGGCCGCGCCGACCGCACCGACCGATGGAAACACGCGCGGATTGACGTTGAACAGCGGGACGACGATCGCCCAGATCGCCACCAGCGCAAGCAGCGGCGCGACGAACATCGCAGCGCCCGCCAGCGAATTGACGCTGCGGATCAATCGCGACGATCGACCTTTCAGACTGCCCGTCACCTGCATTTGACCTCCCTGACGCTCAGCTATGCCTGTGCCGGCATTTCACGCTGATCATTCCTGACATCGTCACCGTGTCTCGCGCGATCGCGGCCGCCCGTCGGTTGCCACGACCGCGATCCCGGGCGGAGCGTGGATGTGGGGCGAGCCCTTCCTGTCACGGTCCACGACGTTTCCTCCTGCTCTTGACGCTCGACGTCCTGGCCGCGCGCACGGCTGACCCGTTGCGAGTTGCCGCGGCGATGACCGTCTTCCGGTTCGAGAGCTTCAATCGGGTATAGCCGAGCAGGCGTTCCATCGCGGCGCGCGCCTTCTCGGGGTTGGCGCTCTCGATAGCCCGCGCTGCCCCCACGTGGTTCGGCAAATTATCCTTGAACCAGCCCCCGGGGCTCCCGACGGCGACGGTGAAGACGGTGCTCAGGATGGTGTCGATCGCGCTGCGAAAGCCCTGCAACACCGGGTTATGGGTCGCATCCAGGATGGCAAGATGAAAGGCCTTGTCGGCGGCGAGGGCGCTGGCCTGGTCCTTTGCGGTCTGCATCGCGGCCAAGGCCGTATCGATCCGCCAGCGATCGTTCCTTGTCGCGCGTTCGGCCGCAAGCGCTGCGGCTGCAGGCTCGATGATCGAGCGCACCTCCTGGATTGCCAGCAGGAGGTCGCGATCCGGTTCGTCCTGGCCGACGAGCCAGCTCAGCACGTCGCGATCGAGCAGGCTCCATTCGTGGCGCGGCAGCACTTGCGTGCCGTGGCGCGGTCGCACGCTGACGAGGCCCTTCGCGGCGAGCGTCTTGATCGCCTCGCGCACCACGCCGCGCCCTACGCCGAAACGGGCTTCGAGTTCCGGCTCCGGCGGCAGGGTGGTACCGACGGGAATGAGATCCTGGGCGATCTCGCGGCCAAGCGTCGTCAGCACGGCGCGGATGCGGCCGGGCTTGATCAGTTTGTCGGCTGGGCTCGGCCGCGCTCTTGCCACCGGTTTGTTTCTCCCCGCCGGCCTCTCGCGGCCGGTTCATTTGTATTGGCCGCCGCCGGCAGCTTCACAATCATCCGATGTTTAACATCGGATGATTGCGTGGGGCGAGCGCAATTGTCGCAGGAAGGCTGTATTGCGCTGCGATATGGCGCCAGGCCCGGAGCGGCTACCGCGCCTCGTCCAGCGTACAGACCACCGTGCAGACCACGCCGCGCGGCAGGAAGTCGACGGTGGCCTCGCCGCCGAGCTGGTCGCGTGCGCTGCGCTCGATCAGGCGCGAGCCGAAGCCGCGCTGTACCGGCGCGGTCACCGGCGGTCCGCCGATCTCGGTCCAGATCAGGCGCAGCCGCGGTTTCGGAGCATCGGCGATGATCTCCCAGTCCAGCGTCACCCGGCCGGTCTCGTTGGACAGCGCGCCATATTTCGCGGCGTTGGTGGCGATCTCGTGCACGATCATCGACAGCACCACGGCGAGCCGCGGCGACAGCGGCACGGCGGGTCCGGCCATGCGGATGCGGTCAGGACTGTTCATCAGGAACGGCTGAAGCGCACGGGCGATCACCTCCCGCAGCTCGGAGCCCGCCCATTTCTCCTGGCTCAGCAGATTATGCGCTTCGGCCAGTGCGCCGAGCCGTCCCTCGAATTTCGTCCGCTCGTCCCGGCTGGCGCTGCGGAAGGTCTGCACCGCGATCGCCTGCATCAAGGCCAGCGTGTTCTTGACGCGATGGTTGAGCTCGTCGATCAGGAGATTGTGCAGCATCTCGCCGCGCGCGATCGTGGTTGCCATCCTGACCGCGAAGGTCAGGCCGGTCAGCAGCAGGATGCCGCCGATCAGGCTGGTGATCGCGATGTTGCGCCAGAGCGGCGCGATCAGGGAGCTTTCGTCGACGCCGGCGGCGATCGTCCAGCCCGTCAGCCGCGATCGTGTGTAGGCCGCGGCCAGAGCGATGCCGTCGAGCGACACCGTCGGGAGCGATGCCTCGCTGCGGCGGAACATCTCGGCATAGAGCGAGGGCGAGGGGCGTTTGCCGAAGGTCTCGCTGGGGTTCGGCGCGCGTGCAAACACGATGCCCTTGGTGTCGAGCAGAGTCACCGTCCAGAGCCGGTCGGGCCGCTGCTTCTCCACCAGTTCCTGAAAGATGCTGATCGGTGGGCTGAAGCAGAGGTCGTAGATCACCTCGCCGTCGCGGAACACCGGAACCTCGACGGTGAGCACCTGCCGCCCGTTGATCGCGCCGGTGAACAGGTCGGAATATTGCGGCGACCTGGTCGCAAAGACTTTTTCGACGATCTCGAGATGGCCGCGTGGCGGCAGGCTAGCGGTGTCTTCCGTTGCGGAGGAAAACAGCAGCCGGCCCTTGCGATCGGAGATCAGCACCAGCCCGCCCTTGCCATATTGGTCGAGGAAGCCGAGCGCGATGCGGCGGAAGTTCTGGAAGTCGTCGTTACGAAGCGAATTCGTCAGTGCAAGCACTTGCAAGCCGCCGGTCATCCGCTGCACCTCGGAGTCGAGCACGAGGCGCATGCTGCGCACGTTCTCCAGCACTCGGCGGGTCGCGTCGCTTCGATCCTGCTTGTAATTGTAGAACACAATGCCAACCGCAAAGACGATCAGCGGCAACATCGTTCCCGTCACCAGAAGAGCGAGCCGGACCGGCAGGGTGAGCTTTGACAAACGCGGGCGTCCCGGTTCCGGCGCAGCGGCGCCGGATTATGATTTTGGGCAGACCATACGTGCGAGACTTGCGTGGCGCCATGTTTTTCGCAGATGGCGAGCGGTTCGGAAACGAGATGTTGCAGCGCAGTCCGGGATGTCCGCGCCTGCAGCGTTGATGCTAACTGCATTGTCCCTGCCCGCGTTCGCAGCCGACGAGTTCTACGTCGTGCAGGACGTCAAGACGAAGAAGTGCACCGTCGTCGACAAGAAGCCGACGGACATGACGATGACCGTCGTCAGCCCGTCGGGTACGATCTACAAACCGCGGACCGAAGCTGAAAGCGGCATGAAGACCGTGAAGGTCTGCACGTCTAACTGAGGAGCAAACTGAGGAGGATGACAAATGCCGGTAATGATCTTGTGGGCCGTGCCGGCCGTGCTGGTGATCGGCGGCGGCATCTATCTGATCGGGCATATGCACTAGGCCAGCAGTAACGGGCGAGCGGGTCCGTGCGTGCAGCGCACAGGTCCGCTCGTGGTCCGCCTCCTACGAGAGTGCGACTGCGCCCATACGGACTGGCCGCGCCGGCAGGAGCGCGAGTTGCAGTGCAGCAGGTGTGCCGGGCGTAACCCTGCGACGAAGAGTACCTCCAGCGCACGCGAAATGACTTCCGTCCGGCCGACGTTTTTCATACGCTTCCATTTCGCAAGCCGCATACCGGCTGCGCTCACGGCCCGGCTACAGGGCCGGAGCATCAAAGGGAGGGGAGACGATGAAGCGAAGGTCATTTCTCGCTGGTATCGGTGCGACCACTGCGGCGGCCACGATTGGGATGCCGTCGATCCTCAGGGCGCAAGCGCCGATCTCGCTGAACGGCGCGGTCCAGTTCAACGACGACCACGCCTTCAACCGGGCACTGCTCCGGTTCGAGGAGCTGGTGAAGAAGTACTACGGCAAGCCCGTCAACTTCACCCTGCACAGGAACTCCTCGCTCGGCCTCGAGAAGCAGTATTTCGAGTACATGTCGCAGGGCAAGGCGGTCGATTACGGCATCGTCTCGCCGGCTCACATGTCGACCTTCGCCAAGGCCGCCCCCTTCATCGACGCGCCCTTCGTGTTCAAGGGCATCGAGCACATGAACAAGGTCGTCGAAGCCAATATCCTGGCGCCGATCGCCGACGAGGTCGCGGCGAAGGCCGAGGTCGTCCTGATCGGCTATTCCGGCGGCGGCATCCGCAACATCTTCGCCAACAAGCCACTCAAGAATCTCGCCGATCTCAAGGGACTCAAGGTTCGCGTGCAGGGCGCGCCGATCTGGTCGAAGACCTTTGCGGCGGTCGGCATGAGCCCGACGGTGATCGCCTATAATGAGATCTACAACGCGATCCAGAACGGTGTGATATCGGCCGGCGAAAACGAGGCGGCCGGCGTCGAGGCGATGAAGTTCTACGAAGTCGCTCCGCATCTCAACCTGACCCAGCACGCCGTGTCGATCCGGCCGATCTGCTTCTCGGTGAAGACGCTGAAGACCCTGCCGAAGGAGCTGCAGGACGCGATCATGAAGGCCGGCAAGGAGGCCGGCGACTACGGCCGTCAGCTCGAGTCGAGCGAAGAGGTCGTCAAGCTCGACACGCTCGAGAAGGCCGGCAAGCTCAAGCGCGTTCCCTTCGAGGAGCGGGACGCCATGAAGAAGCTTGCCGACCCCGTGATGGCCACCTACGCCAAGGAAATCGGTGCGGAGGGCATTTTCGAGAAGATCAACGTCGTCTGAGGTCTTTGCGTCCGCCGACAGCACGTCCGGGCAAGCCCCGCTTCTTGCCCGGAGCTGGCGGATGAGCTGCTGCACGGAGCCCCAATGTCTGAAATGCCCGTCCCGTCCACACCGTCGCTGTGGCGCCGCGTATCGGCGGCCTATGCGAAGCTGCTGGAATTCCTGCTGGCCACCTGCGTCGGCGTCCTGGTTGTTCCGGTCACGCTGCAAATCATCTCACGCTACACGCCCTTCATTCCGTCCTACATCTGGACGGAGGAGATGGCGCGCTTCCTGTTCGTCTGGACGATCATGATCGGCGCCATGGTCGGCGTGCGCGAAGCGCAGCATTTCGAGGTCGATGTGTGGCCTGACCTGTCGCGGCGGTCGGAGGCCGCGGTGCGAATCCTCGCGCGGCTCGGCATACTGGCGCTGGCGCTGGTGTTCGTATCGGCCGGCCTCGAGTTCACCCGCTTTGCCTGGAACAGGACTTCAGAGCTGGCCGATCTGCCGCTTTGGCTGATTCACGTCGCCTGGCCTGTGACCGGCGTGACGTGGATCATCTTTGCGGGTGAACAGATCATCGATGAAATGCGCATTCTGGTTGGGGCAGGGCGATGAGCGGCAATGTACTCTCCGCCGGACAGGCCGCGATGGTGCTGTTCGGGGTTTTCATCGGCCTGCTCATCGTGCGCGTGCCGGTCGCCTTCGCGCTCGGCCTTGCCTGCGTGCCGATTCTGCTGATCGAGCCTCATCTCTCGATGATGATGCTCGCGCAGGAAACCTTCAACGCCTACAATTCATTCATCCTGCTCGCGGTGCCGTTCTTCCTGCTGACGGCCAACCTGATGAGCATCGGCGGCATCACCGATCGCCTGGTGGCGCTGTCGCGCTCGATGGTCGGGCACTGGCCCGGATCGCTGGCGCAGATCAATGTCGTGCTGTCGGTATTCTTTGCCGGCATCTCGGGCTCCTCCACCGCTGATGCAGCGAGCCAGTCAAAGATCTTCATCGATGCACAGACCAAGGAGGGCTACGATCTCTCGTTCTCGATTGCCATCACCGCGGTGTCAGCGGTCCTGGCGGTCATCATCCCGCCGTCGATCCTCATGATCGTGTGGGGCGGGCTGATCTCGACCTCGATTGCGGCGATGTATCTGGCCGGCATCGTGCCGGGTTTGCTGATCGCGGGCGCGCAGATGGCGACGGTGCACGTCTATGCAGTGCGCCGCGGCTACCCGACCTATCCGAAGGCAAGCTGGGTCGAGATGCGATGCGCCATCTGGAAGTCAATTCCGGCGCTGATGACGCCCTTCATCATCGTTGGGGGCATTCTGCTCGGCTGGTTCACCGCAACCGAGTCCGCCTGCGTCGCGGTGCTATATTCCGTCGCGCTGTCGGCGTTCTTCTATCGGGAGACAGGCATACGGGAATTGTACAAGGCCCTGCTCGACACCGGGCGCCTTGCCGGCGTGGCTCTGTTCTGCGTCGGCACCGCAAGTGCGTTCGGCTGGCTGCTCGCCTACTACAAGATCCCTCAGGAGCTGCTGGCCAACGTCTCGACATGGGGCATGGGCACTGTCTCAGCCGGCTTCTTCATCGCCTTCTGCTTTCTGGTGGTGGGCTGCTTCCTCGACGCCATCCCGGCGATCGTCATCGTCGGCACCGTGCTGGAACCACTGGCCAGGTCCGTCGATCTCCATCCGGTCCAGTTCGCGATCATTTCCATCGTGTCGCTGGCGTTCGGACTGGTGACGCCGCCCTACGGCCTGTGTCTGATGATCGCCTGTTCGATCGCCGGCGTGCGGCTGCGCTATGCTCTGAAGGACACGGTGATCATGCTGATCCCGATGCTGCTCGTGCTCGCGGCCGTCATCGTCTGGCCAAGCGTGTCGCTGTTCCTGCCGCGCCTGATCGTGCCGGAGATGCTCAAATGAGCGTCTGATGGCGCGATCCCGCGGCGGTGGGCCGCGGGATCGGCTGGATTGGTTACAGATTGCTCTCGGTGATCGCGGCGTAGACCATGCTGCGCAGCTCGCGCCGGATCGGGTAGGCGCTCGACGGCAGCACCTGCGTCATGAAGATCGCGATCAGCTCTTCGGCCGGATCGATCCAGAACGAGGTCGTGGCCGCGCCGCCCCAATTGTATTCGCCGGGGCTGCCGGCGATCAGCGTCTCTGCGGGGCGCATGGTCACCGCGAAGCCGAGACCGAAGCCGATGCCGGTATAGGCGGCCTCGGAGAACAGCGAGCGCGACACTTCGGGCAGGGCGCGGCCGCCCGGAATGTGGTTGCTGGTCATCAGGGCCAGCGTTTTCGGTCCGATCAGCCTGATACCGCCGAGCTCGCCGCCGTTGAGCAGTGCGCGGCAGAAGGTGAGATAGTCTGCGACCGTCGAGCAGAGGCCGCCGCCGCCGGAGATGAAGGAGGGCGGGGTGAGGAACGAGCTCGTTGTCGGATCGTCCTGAAGTGTCAGGCCTTCGCGGCGCTGGCCGGCATGGAAGGTCATGCCGCCACCGGGATCTGCGGAATAGCAGGCCGCGAACCGATGCGCCTTGGAGGCCGGCACGTGGAAGTCGGTGTCGGTCATGCCGAGCGGGTCGAGGATGCGTTGCTTCAGGAATTGCTCGAAGGGGATTCCCGAGATCTTGCCGACGAGATAGCCGAGCACGTCGGTTGCGACCGAGTAGTTCCAGGCCTCGCCCGGCGAGAATTCCAGCGGGATCTTGGCCAGAGCCTCGATCATGGTCTGGAGCGTGCCCGACTTCTCGACCTCGCCGATCTTTTCAGTGCGGTAGGCGGCATCGACATTGGAGCGTTGCTGGAAGCCGTAGGTGAGGCCGGACGTGTGGCGCAGGAGGTCGACGATCAGCATCGGCCGGGACGGCGGCCGGGTCAGAAAGGCCGGCGAGTTGCCGGCGATGAACACGCCGAGATCCTTCCATTCCGGAATGTATTTGGCGACGGGCTCGTCGATCGCGACCAGGCCTTCCTCGACCAGCATCATGAAGGCGACGCTGGTGAGCGGCTTGGTCATGGAATAGATGCGGTAAATGGTGTCGTCCTTGACCGACAGCTTGCGTTCGACGTCGGCAAAGCCTTGAACCGAGCTGTGCGCGACCTTGCCGCGGCGGTAGACGAGAAGATGCGTGCCGGGGAAGCGGCCGGCATCGATGTACCGTTTCCTCAGATGCGCATCGATGCGGTCGAGCGCGGCCTTGGACATGCCGACGGATTCGGGCGAGGCGGGGGTGGGGGCGAGCATCAGTTCCTCCGGGCAGTTTTGTCGGTCCGTTGATAGCCAAATGACGGCCCCATTCCAAGCCGCTCGCGCTTAGCGCGAGCGGGCCGACTGGTGTAGGCTGGCCCCTGGAACGCCTCCAAGCCCCCCGGGGCCAATGAGAAAACGCAGGGCAAACCATCATGACCCAGTTCAACGAGACTGATCTCACCCAGGCCGTCGTGAAGAGCTTCGACAGCACGCCCAATCCGCGCGCCAAATTCCTGCTCCAGGAACTGGTGAAGTCGCTGCACGATTACGTGAGCAAGACGGGTCTCACCTTCGAGGAATGGGACTACGCCATCGATTTCCTGACCCGCACCGGTCAGAAATGCACCGACACCCGCCAGGAGTTCATCCTGCTGTCCGACGTGCTCGGTGTCTCCATGCTGGTCGACGCGGTCAACCATCGCGACCGCGACGGCGCCACCCAGACCACGGTGCTCGGCCCGTTCTATGTCGGCGAGCACAAGGTGACCGCGCACGGCACCGACATCTCGCCGAACAATCAAACCGGCGAGCGGATGTTCGTGCAGAGCCGCGTCACCGACCTCCAGGGCAAGCCGCTGGCCAATGTCCCCGTCGACGTCTGGCATGCCGATGACGACGGCTTCTACGATTCCCAGAAGCCGAACTATGACGAGGTCGGCGCTTCGGCGCGGGCGCGCTTCATCACCGATAACGACGGCCGCTTCTTCTTCCGGACCATTTTGCCATGCAGCTATCCGATCCCGACCGACGGCCCGGTCGGCGAGATGATCGTGCAGACCAAGCGTCATCCGATGCGCCCGGCGCATGTGCACTTCCTGGTCAACGCGAGGGGATACGAGCCCCTGATCACGCACGTCTTCATGGACGGCGACAAATATCTGGATTCCGACGTGGTGTTCGGGGTCAAGGATGATCTCGTCGCCAAGGTCGAGCCGCGCAACGATCCCGCGATGCCTGACGGCTCCAAGGCGAACGGTCAGTGGCATCTGATGACCTACGAATTCCACCTCAAGCCCGGCGGCGGCATGGCGCCGACGCCGCTCGGGGTGAAGGCTGTGGAGCGGGCCTGATGGCCCGCCGGAATGCCGGGGCAGTCCGGGCGCGTACGAGTTGGGCCATCCACGCAAGTCGTCAACCTACCAGCGATTAAACCTACACTTGGTCGACTGATCCCGATTCACCAACCCAAGTCTACCTAGGTATGGTCACTTCATACCTGCGCGCGATGGCGCCGACCAAGTGCTTGGTGTTACCGATGCATCCAGAGTGGAAAGCAACGGAACCGGCCCTGTGAGCCGGCAGTTGCGGGACAAGGCCGGCGGCGTAGCGCCCGCCGGCCCTTCTTCCGAACTAGCGGGCGCTTTGCCGCTCAACTGATGCTTATTGCCATGGTTGGTGCAGAGAGTACACCATGAGAAACATCGCCGATCTCTTGATGCGGTTCTGGCAGGGAAGCCGACCCGCGTCCAATACTCAGATTGCGGCTATGGCTGAAAGCCAAGATCGATCCAGCATGGCTGATTTTGTCAGGATCCTGCAGGCCTACGATCAAGCCCCGTAGGGCCGACTGCGTCAGTCCGTGATACGGATGTCAGAGCAAGTCAAGACGCCGCCTCACCGCTAGACGGGCCCGTCAGCAACGGGCAGCTTGAAGTCTCCGAATTCGGTCGGTGTGCGCACAATGCGTTGCGATCACCGGTCAGGGTTTGGGACCCATTCCTCCGCGGTTGCGTCCCAATGATGGGTGTCGTCGAAGTGTTTCCAGAGTGGCCGCCTCGACTTACTTTCACCGGTCTGTCGGTTTGCATTCGGTGCGCGGAGTTGGACGACGAGCGCCCCAGCCTTCATCACCCATTCGCGAGCGTTATATCGGGAGTTCCATCTGATTGCCGCGAGCATTGGATGCCTCCTTCAAAGTAAGAAGCCTTCGCCACTTTAGCCCGAGCCAAGACCCCAAGGATGTAAACCACTTCACAGTTGGTCAACATCTTCGGCATGGGTCACGTTGCCGCGCGATCAAAAGGCACGCGGCGAAACGCAGCATTGTGCTTGCGCGCGAAGGCGCGTCCTTTCTGAGAAAGTGTAGTCTATCGCTGATGGGCGGCGCTCGATAGAGGCCAGCGCATGCTTGAGCTTTGGAACAGCTGGTACGACACCCTTGCCTCGGTGGAGGCGCTCGCCACGGTCATCATCATTGTCCTAGTGGCTGCAGGCGCTATTACGCTGGCAGATAGTCGGCGCCGATGAACGCGTCCGACAAAAGATTGATCCAGGGGAGACCTCGATAGAATTTCCCCATGACCGCCAGAAGCTGACGCTTCGGCCCTAGCGGGCGTGCAGCAGCGCCAGCAGCACGACGACGGCGCAGGCGAGTGCCGCGGAGGTCAGCTTCCAGAACATCAGCGGGCTGCGCTCCAATAGCGGCGTGATCCGCGTGTCCAGATAGGCTGGATTGGGCGTGCGAAGCTCGAAGACGAATTCGGACAGGTCCTCGTGCCGCTTGTAGGGATCGGGATGCAGCGCGCGGCGGAGCGCGCCGTCGATCCAGGCCGGCACATTGCGGTCGTCGTCGGCGGAGCGATATTTGAGCCTCCGCACGTCCGCCTTGCGCCGGGTCCTGGCAATCTGGGCGCCGTAGGGAAGCTTTCCGGTCAGCATCTGGTAGCAGATCACTGCCAGCGAAAACATGTCGGAGCGCGGCGAGCCGCCTTGCCCGAGAAAATACTCCGGCGCCGTATACTGAACCGTGCCCAGGATTTCGTCGGCCTCGTCCCGTGGCGCAGCCTCCGCGACGCCCGCAACCCTGACCGATCCGAAGTCGATGATCTTCGCGGTGCCGGTCTTGTCGATCAGGATGTTTTCGGGCCTGAGATCCTGATGCAGCATCTCCATGCGGTGGAAGGCGCGCAGGCCCGCGGCGATCTGCTCAATGATGCCACGCACGGTTTCGAGATCGGGGCGCGGATTGTCGGTCATCCACTGCTTCAGGGTCTGCCCCTCGACGAATTCGGTCGCGACATAGAGATAATTGCGGCGCCGCGACTGCGACAGCGGCTTCAGCACGTGAGGGCTGTCGATCCGGCGCGCGATCCACTCCTCCATCAGGAAGCGCTTGAGATAGGCGGCGTTGTCGCGCAAATCGACCGACGGCAGCTTGAGCGCGACCGGCTCCTCGGTCTCGGCATCGACGGCGAGATAGATGTGGCTGCGGCTGCTGCCGTGGATCTCGCGGACGATGCGGTAGCCGTCGAACATCGCGCGCGGCTCCGGCAGCGGAGGCAGCGGCAATTGTGACGTCTGATTGAAGATGCCGGCCGGCTCGCGCTGCGGCACCGCGTCGATGCGGATAATCTGGACGGTGATGTTGTCGTCGCTGCCGCGCCGGTAGGCTTCCTCGACGATCGCCCTTGCCGCACCGTCGAGCTCGTCTGCGTGCTCGTTCAGCGCGCTCGTGATGAAGCGCGCGTCGACGAATTCGTAAGCGCCGTCGGTCGCCAGCAGGAACGTGTCGCCGGCCTCGACCTCGAACGCCAGGTAGTCGATCTCGAGCTGCGGATTGATGCCGAGCGCGCGGCCGAGATAGGTCTGCTCCGATGACACGATGATGCGGTGATCGTCGGTCAGCTGCTCGAGCGCCTTGCCGGCGACGCGGTAGATGCGGCAGTCGCCGACATGGAAGATGTGCGCGGTGGTCGCCTTGATGACCATGGCGCTGAGGGTGCAGACATAGCCCTTGTCGCGGTCATAGGCATATTGGCTCTTGCGCGTCTGCGCATGCAGCCAGGAATTGGTGGCGTCCAGCACGCGGCGGGCGGAGGTCTTCACCGTCCAGGATTCCGACGTGCAGTAATAGTCCATCAGGAAGCTCTTGACCGCCGACTCGCTGGCGATCTGGCTCACGCTGCTAGAGGAGATGCCGTCGGCGAGGACCGCCGAGATGCCCTTCAGGCCGAGCAGCGGCTCCTCTGGAATGAGGACGCCGTGAAAGTCCTGGTTGACGGGCTTGCGGCCCTTGTCGGAGTGCTGGCCGACCGAAATCAGGAGTCCGCGGGTCATCGTCATCACCAGGAGAGGGGAGCCTCACCCTGCTCGGGCGAGGCTCCCCTGTCGAGACGTATTCGATCAGGCGGCGACGCGGGGCTTTGCAGCCTTGTCGACCTGGCGCTTCGGCAGGGTCATGACGTGCGTGGCGTAGAGGGTCATGCCGGTGAAGGCGAGGCCGCCGACGAGGTTGCCGAGCACGGTCGGGATCTCGTTCCAGATCAGATAGTCGAGGATCGAGAACTTCGCGCCGAGCAGCAGGCCGGACGGGAACAGGAACATGTTCACGACGGAATGCTCGAACACCATGTAGAAGAACACCAGGATCGGCATCCACATCGCGATGACCTTGCCGGGGACCGAGGTCGAGATCATGGCGCCGACGACGCCGGTCGAGACCATCCAGTTGCAGAGCATGCCGCGCAGGAACAGCGTCGCCATGCCGGCCGCACCGTGCGCGGCGTAGCCGAGCGTCCGGCTTTCGCCGATGATTCCGATGGCGGTCCCGACCTTGTCCGGCGGCTGCGTGAAGCCGAAGGTGGTGACGAAGGCCATCATGAAGGCGACCGTGAACGCGCCGGCGAAATTACCGATGAACACGAGGCCCCAGTTGCGCAGCACGCCGCCGATCGTGACGCCAGGACGCTTGTCGATCAGGGCAAGCGGCGAGAGCACGAACACGCCGGTCAGGAGGTCGAAGCCGAGGAGGTACAGCATGACGAAGCCGACCGGAAACAAGAGCGCGCCGACCAGCGGCTGACCCGTGTTGACGTTGATCGTGACGGCGAACCATGCGGCGAGCGTGAGGATGGCGCCGGCCATGTAGGCGCGGATGATGGTATCCCGGGTGGACATGAAGATCTTGGACTCGCCCGCATCCACCATCTTGGTGACGAATTCCGAAGGCGCGAGATACGACATCAATGGTTCCTTTTGCTTCGTAAGAGAGGTCGACGCGCACCTGGCGAGAGCGCGGCTGAACATCTTTGGCCGTGCGGGCTGGCTTGCCGCGCACGAGCGGTATGGAGAGTTGGAAGCCGTGAGAATCGCGTCACGAGGACTGAGCCGGTGAGGGCCGCGAAGCAGTGAGCTTCCGGGATGCAGCCGCCAGAGGCTGCAACAATGCGGCGAGCCGCAGTCTTCGTTGACGGCCCAGGAGAAGCAAGTCGCGTGCCGTTCGGGCCAACGAGAAAGATCAAGCAATCTCAATACGATGTGTTGCTGCTTGGTTGGCTGCCGACGTGCCCCGAGCCTTTTGCCTGGGCTGCTGCACAAGTTTTGTGCGACGCACAAGGATTGAGCAGGCCGCAAATTTCGCGTGCGGAGCGGGGGTGCGGCAGTCTGGCGCGGTCACCGTAACCCCTTCATTGTCCGCCATTTTTGGCGATGAAGGGCTTGGCATGAAGCTTGAATAGTTCCGTGCCGACGCCATTGAAGCCGTCCCGCGAGACTTCTCATCCGACTTGCCGACGCCACCAGACGGGGGTCTCCCCCGTCGTGCGTTCGCATGCGCCAAAGACGGCGCCGCCGGACGGACGGGCTGCTCGTGTGCACTGACGCCATCAATTCTGCAACGACGCAAAGGACGACATATGACCAAGCGCACCCGCAGGCCCTCGGACAATGGGCTCAGCCGCCGCCAATTGTTGAAGGCCGCAGGCTCTACCGCCGCACTTCTCGCCGCCGCCAAACTGAATTTTCCCGCCGGCGCCTTCGCGCAGGACGCTGGCCCCGAGGTCAAGGGCGCCAAGCTCGGCTTCATCGCGCTCTCCGATGCCGGCCCGCTCTTCGTCGCCAAGGACAAGGGTCTGTTCGCCAAATACGGCATGCCCGACGTCGACGTGCAGAAGCAGGCCTCTTGGGGCACCACGCGCGACAATCTCGTGCTCGGCTCCGAGGGCAACGGCATCGACGGCGCGCATATCCTCACCCCGATGCCGTATCTGATCTCGGCCGGTAAGGTGACGCAGAACAACCAGCCGACGCCGATGTACATCCTGGCCCGGCTCAATCTCGATGCGCAGTGCATCTCGGTCGCCAAGGAATATGCCGACCTCAAGGTCGGCGTCGATGCCTCGCTGCTGAAGGCGGCATTCGAGAAGAAGAAGGCCGAGGGCAAGTCGGCCAAGGTCGCGATGACCTTTCCCGGCGGCACGCATGACCTCTGGGTTCGCTACTGGCTCGCCGCCGGCGGCATCGATCCGGACAAGGATGTCGAGACCATCACCGTGCCGCCTCCGCAGATGGTGGCCAACATGAAGGTCGGCACCATGGATGCGTTCTGTGTCGGTGAGCCCTGGCCCGGGCAGCTGGTGCACCAGGGCATCGGCTATACCGCCGTCACCACCGGCGAGATCTGGAGCAAGCATCCGGAAAAGTCACTCGGCATGCGCGCGGCCTGGGTCGACAAGAACCCGAAGGCTGCGAAAGCGATCCTGATGGCGGTGATGGAAGCCCAGCAATGGGCCGACAAGATGGAGAACAAGGAGGAGCTCGCCACCATCATGGCCAAGCGCCAGTGGATCAACTGCCCGGTCGAGGACATCGCCGATCGCGCCAAGGGCAAGTTCGATTACGGCCTTTCCGGCAAGGTGGTCGAGAACTCGCCGCACATCATGAAGTACTGGCGCGACCATGCCTCCTATCCATTCCAGAGCCACGACCTCTGGTTCATGACGGAGGACATTCGCTGGGGCAAATACGAGGCCGGCTTCGACAGCAAGGCGCTCATCGCCAAGGTCAACCGCGAGGACATGTGGAAGGATGCGGCCAAGACACTCGGCGTCGCGAGCTCCGACATCCCGACATCCACCTCGCGCGGCAAGGAGACCTTCTTCGACGGCAAGGTGTTCGATCCCGAAAATCCGGCAGCCTATCTGAAGTCGCTCGCGATCAAGCGCGTCGAAGTCTGATGGAGCCAGCGGCCGCCCATGGGCGGCCGCATCGTCCTTTGCAGCCGGAGAGATATTGCGATGAATATGCCTGCCACGAAGATTGAGGTCGAGACCGCGTCGCCTGCGGCCGTTGCCGCACCGGTCGTCGCGCTGACACCGAAGCGCCCGCCGCGCGCTGAAGCCTATGCGCGGATGGCGCGAGAAACTGCCGTGCGCGTGATCCCGCCGCTGGTCGTGATCGCGCTTTTGACGCTGGTGTGGGAGCTGGTCTGCCGTCGCGCCGGCTCCGCGCCGC